>JBFWME010000078.1:0-10497 GCA_050251755.1 Lawsonibacter sp.
TCGCTGGTCTCCAGACTCAAACAAAAAGCAAAGTAATGCCCAAACAATGCCCAAACGCATTTTTAAGGAAAAAGAAAACCCCGAAAACCTTGCAATCACAAGGTTTTCGGGGTTTCTTCCATGGTGCGGCTGACGGGAGTCGAACCCGTACGCCCATACGGACACAAGCACCTCAAGCTTGCCAGTCTACCAATTCCAGCACAGCCGCAAAGCGCGGTTTGTTTCAAACCGCTAGATTATTATACTGTCCCAACAACGTTTTGTCAACGGAATTTTTCCGGTTCTTCTGTTAATTATGGGCCGCTTGCTGGGCTGCAATGGCTTCCCGCTCCTTCAGCAGTTCTTCATGCAGCTGTTTGGTGTCCCACTCCCGGTTTGTATCCGTCATCACCGCCTTCAATGGAATGGGAGGCAGTTTGGCCACGCGGATCACCTCTAACACCTGATGAAGCAGCGCGTCTCCCAACCCACAAAACACCAGCATTGGTTCCGGAATGGCCTCTTCCACGATTGTGGAGGATTCTCCTTTGCCTTCTGCCAGTTCAATCAACGATAGGTGATAGCGATCCGGCCCAACCGGACGCATCCGAAGACGCAGCATGGCAAAAATCTGACGCAGCTTGGAAAACTCGGGGCCAGCGCAATTATACATCAGTATCGTACCTGACTTCATATGTACTCTCCTCTCAAACGAAACCAGGCGGCCGCATGGGCCGCCTGTCCCATTTTGCTCTCTTTCCCTATATCTGAGCCAGTGCCTGATCCAAATCGGCAATCAGGTCTGCAACGTCCTCGATGCCGCAGGAGAAACGAACCAGATCCGGAGTAATTCCAGCGGCGGCCAGCTCTTCGTCATTCATCTGCCGGTGTGTGGCGGAGGCCGGATGCAGGCAGCAGGTGCGGGCATCAGCCACGTGGGTCTCGATGGCAGCCAGCTTCAGGTGCTTCATAAACAGCTCCGCCGCCTTTCGTCCGCCTTTGACGCCAAAGGAAACCACGCCGCAGGTACCCTTTGGCATGTATTTCTGTGTCAGTTCATAATACTTGTCCCCCTCCAGTCCGGGATAGGTGACCCAGCTGACCTTAGGGTGATCTTTTAAAAATTTTGCCACAGCCAACCCGTTTTCACAGTGGCGGGCCACCCGGACGTGAAGACTCTCCAGCCCCAGGTTCAGCAAAAATGCATTCTGAGGGGACTGAATGGAGCCCAAATCCCGCATCAGCTGCGCGGTCGCCTTGGTGATAAAGGCGCCGGCTTGTCCAAATTTTTCGGCATAGGTAATTCCGTGATAGCTGTCGTCGGGCGTACAAAGGCCTGGAAATTTATCCGCATGAGCCATCCAGTCAAATCTTCCGCTGTCCACAATGCAGCCGCCTACGCCGGCGCCGTGGCCGTCCATATACTTCGTGGTCGAGTGGGTCACAATGTCACATCCCCACTCAAAGGGACGACAATTCACAGGGGTGGCAAAGGTATTATCCACGATCAGCGGGACCCCGTGGGCATGGGCCGCTTTGGCAAACCGTTCGATGTCCAGCACTGTTAGCGCGGGATTTGCAATGGTCTCGCCAAACACAGCCTTCGTGTTTGGACGAAATGCGGCCTCCAACTCTTCGTCGGAGCAATCCGGATCCACAAAGGTGAACTCGATGCCCATCTTTTTCATGGTAACGGCAAATAGGTTATACGTACCGCCGTAGATGGTAGAGGCAGACACCACATGGTCGCCGCAATTGGCAATGTTGAATACCGCATAAAAGTTGGCGGCCTGGCCAGAAGAGGTCAGCATGGCTGCGGTGCCGCCCTCCATGTCACAGATTTTAGCCGCCACCATATCGTTTGTGGGATTCTGAAGCCGGGTATAGAAATAGCCGCTGGCCTCCAGATCAAACAGTTTGCCCATATCCTCGCTGGTCGCATATTTAAAGGTTGTGGATTGGATGATGGGAATCTGGCGGGGCTCACCGTTGCCGGGCGTATAGCCGCTTTGCACACATTTGGTGTCGATCAAATAGTCACTCATGAAACTTCCTTCTTTCCGTATTGTTTCAAGCGGGCAAGCCCGCGCTTTTCCATAGGAAATATGATAGTTAAGATTACCGTTTTGATGGAACTTTGTCAAGTGATAGGAATCGGCACAGCCCCACCGCATCGCCCTGCTTAGCCAGCCGCCTCATCGGACAGCACCGCCTCATCCGGCTGTAGAATCGGATGACTGCGATAATTGGACGCGTACCCCCCGGAATTGATCTCCACAGACTTCACGCCATCGAGCTGGGAAAGAGTAAGCACAATACAGTAATCGGCCAGGGTTAACGAAATATCTGCCAGACCGCCGTATTGCTCGGACAGCCGCACCCGGAGGTTTCCTTTTTGTTTGGAATCCCATTCCCAGCTCTGAAGGCTCACTCCTTTGGGAAAGGGAGACGCCAGCCCCTCCTGGGTAGGACCATCCAGCAGAGCATTGATCAAATCGCCGGGATTCGGGTTACTCGCTCCATGATAGGGTTCCGTGTCCAAGGCAGGTCCGTGGCCGTCTTGGTTCTCTGCGACAAAGTAAAGAACCGGTAGTTTCTCCGAATCCGGCTCTGTTTTCCCACAGGAGACGCACAACAGAACCAATACCAGACTCAGCAGAATCAAACGTCTGCTTTTCATCCCATCTCCTCCCCCTCCCCGTGATCCTGAGGAAAGCCCACCGTGAAAATGCTCCCCTCCGGGTTCCGGGGCCGGGCGGTTACCCAGCCGCCGTGGCGGCGCACTGTGTCCCGGACGATGGACAGCCCCAGTCCGGTTCCGCCTGCTGCCCGGGATCGGGCCTTATCCACCCGGTAGAATCGGTTGAATATCTTGGGCAGGTCTTCCTCCGGGATCCCCACGCCGGTATCCGCCACCTCAAGGAGCACCTGATCCCCGTCGTTGTAGACCGAAACATAGACATACCCATCGGCGAAATTATACTTAACGGCATTTTCAATTAAATTAAAACAAATTTGATAGAAGTCGTCTTCCGTGCAGCGGATCATGCAGCCGGGTTTTAAGTCGACCTGTATTGTAACCCCTGCCGCATCCGCCACAGGCATCAGCATCCCAACCGCCCGCTCCAGAACAACGGCGGCATCCACCGACATGGTCCTGCCCGCTGGCAGGCTGTCCAGGCGGGTCAGCGCCAGGAGATGCTCGGTAATCCGGGTCAGACGGTCGGCCTCGTCTCCGATGTCGGTCACAAAATCCCGCACCGTTTCCTCGTCCATCTGCTCGTTTTGAAGAATGGAATCCGCCAGCAGACGGATGGAGGCCAACGGTGTTTTCAGCTCATGGCTGGCATCGGAAACAAACCGGCGGCGAACCTCCTCCGTGGTCTGGAGGCGATCGGTCAGCTGGTTGAATTCTTCCGCCAGCTGGGCCATCTCATCCCGGCCCACTGGCTGGAGCCGATGGCCATATTCCCCTTCTCCCACAATCCGGATGGCACGCAGGAGCGCCGCAATACGGGCGGTCAGCATTTTTGAGAAAAAAGCACTCATGACCAGGGTAACGGCGGCAATGACCAGGGAAATGCTGCGCAGATTTTGCTGAAGATTGAGCAGCAAAGTACCCTGAGCTTGGTCCACCTCTAAAATGTAGACGGCCCCGATGATGACCCCCCGATAGACGATGGGTGACGCGGCCGTGGAGGTAAATACCTTGTCCGAATAGTGGGAATAGAAGACATCTTTTCCGCGCAGCGCCGTCACCACCTCCTGACACAGGGCATAGCGGTATTCCGGCTCGTTCGGCTTTTCCTCCTTCGGCTGCCCTCCGTTGTCCAAGTTGTCCTCTAGGCTGTCATACAAAATCAGTCCGGCGGGATCGGTGACCAGGATCCGACTCAGCCCCATGTTGTCCAGCATATTCATCACCCGGACAACCTGGTCGGAAGACAGCGACTCCAACTCCATAAGCGTAGAGGAAATCACCGCGGTCTGGCTTTTCAGCGCGTCTCGCTTGGAAGTAAACAGCAGTTCTTGCGAAGCCATCACCGGGTAGGTATTCATCAGAATCAGCACCACTGCGAAGATCACCAAATAGCTTACCGCATACTTAACCTGAAGGGAGGAAAAAAATGGGACCGACTTTTTTCTTGTTTGCTGCTCCTTTGGTTCCACTGATTGTCCTCCTTCCTGGTATCTCTGTCCCCCGCGGAACGTGGTCGAGCATTTCGACTTCCGCGTCCGCTTTGGCTGCTTCACACGGCCAGGTCCTTTTCACACCACAGGTTATCCGTTTTTCTCTTCGCCCCGATTGGACAAATAGTAGCCAACGCCCCACTTGGTCCGGATATACTCCGGGTTCGCGGGGTCCAGCTCCAGCTTCTCCCTCAGGCGGCGAACGTGGACATCCACCGTTCGGTAGTCTCCGATATACTCATAGCCCCATACCACGTTAAGCAAATTTTCCCGGCTGTACACCCGCCCCGGGTTCCGCATGAGCAGCTCCATCAGGTCAAACTCTTTGGCGGTCAGCTCTACGCTTCTATCATTTTTCCAGGCCGCCCGCTCTCCGGGATCCAGCTTGATGTGGCCCACCGTCAGCACGCCTCCGGACTGCTTCTGCTCGGTGGCGCCCGAACGGCGCAGCAGTGCCCGAACCCGTGCTTTCAGCTCCAGAATGTTGAATGGCTTTGTAATATAGTCGTCCGCTCCGCACTCGAATCCCATGATCTTGTCGGTATCTTCTCCCTTTGCCGTGAGCATAATGACCGGAACATTGGAGAACTCCCGAACACGCATGCACGCCTGGAGTCCGTCGATCTTTGGCATCATCAAATCCAGGATAATCAGGTCAAAGCTTCCGTCCCGGGCCAGTTCCACCGCCTGCTCCCCATCGTAGCCAACCTCGACCTGATACCCTTCGTGCTCCAGGTTGAACTTGATTCCTTTGACCAGCACCTGCTCATCGTCCACCACTAAAATTTTCGCCATGCGTTTCCAACTCCTTGTCCTCTTCTTCAACAAACCTATTACCAAATTGCGTTACGTTTCCAATCAAATAATTGAGATTTCAGTATTCGGGAGCCGCTGCGTTTCGTCAGTCCACCGTGACATACTCTGCCAGACCCGCCAAAATTCCTTCTCCAATTCCGGAAACCTGGGTGACGTCCTCCACGGACCGGAACGGTCCGTGTTCCTCCCGGTATTCCACAATCGCCTGGGCACGCTTCTCCCCAATGCCGGGTAGACGCTGAAGGTCGTAGACGTCGGCGGAGTTTAAGTTTATGACTTCCCCCTCCGTCAGACTGTCAGGCATGATGTTTTCCTCCGCCTGCTTCGACCGGGATGTGGCGGAGATCTCCTGGGAACTTTGTTCTGTAACCACCTCATAGGGGGTTCCGATATTCTGCTTGGCAAAAAACCAGCCTCCGGTCACCAGCAGAAAGGCGGCGGTCATCGCCAACACTACTTTTTCATGCCGGGATATTCCAGTCATCTTTCTCCCCTCCTGCTCTTGCAGAGCGGCCCGCCCTTTGTTATAATCATAAATATGACTTGTTTATTCATACCAAAACCGATTTGACATACATCGTTAGTATAACATACATATGGAGATTTTCCTATGAAAAATTATCGTTTTCTCTCTTTGTTCCTCTTAATCCCAATGCTGCTCTCTCTGCTGTCTCTCCCCGCCGCCGCCCTAGAAGAGCCGGATCTTCAATGCACCAACGCAGTGCTGGTAGACGCAAACTACGGCGAAGTTCTCTATCAGAAACATGCATATGACAAGGCCTATCCCGCCAGCATCACCAAAGTGATGACTGCTCTTCTGGTGATGGAAGCCATTGAGGCGGGGATACTGACGGGCGATACCATGGTAACTGCCAGCGAATCCGCCTTTGACGGCCTGTCCGTTTATGGCTCCACCGCCAACATCAAGGCCGGGGAGACCATGTCGGTGGAAAATCTTCTGTACTGTCTCCTCCTTCCTTCCGCCAACGAGGCCGCCAACATTCTGGCCGAGGCGGTGGATGGGGATGTGGCCACATTTGTGGCCCATATGAATCAAAAGGCTGCGGATCTTGGATGCACCGGAACTCACTTCGCCAATCCAAACGGGCTCCATGACGACAACCATTACACCACCGCCTATGATATTTCCCTGTTTATGACCGCCGCATTAAAGTACGATCTGTTTCGGCAAATTATCTCCACCCCCAGCCACACGGTTCCGGCCACCAACCTCTCCGGCGAACGTTTTTTCTACAACACCAACGCGCTGATCTCGAACCTGTACTACGCCGGATATGTCTACGATAAATGCATTGGCGGCAAAACAGGAACCACAGAGGAAGCCGGCCGTTGTCTGGCGGCGGCGGCGGAAAGCGGCGACACGTTGTTGGTCTCGGTTGTTCTGGGTTCTGGGGTAATCGCCCTTCCCGACGGCACCCAAAAGCAGGGACAGTTTATGGAAAGTTCTAAGCTGCTCAAGTGGGGCTTTGATAACTTTGAGCGGGTCACCATTACCAAAGGCAGCGAGCCGGTGGACAAAGTTGCTGTCACGTTGTCCCGTCAGGCGGATGAGGTCATGGTAAAGCCCCAGGGCTCCATCGTCCGAACCCTGCCCAAGGACCTGGATCCGGACCTGATTGAAACGGAGATTACTCTGTTCTCTCAGGAGGTAGAAGCCCCCGTGCAGGAGGGGCAGGTGCTTGGAGCAATGACGCTGTCCTATGAGGGAGAGGTTTACGGCACGCTGGATTTGGTTGCCGTCAATTCTGTGGAGCGCTCGGAATTATTATATAAAAAAGCCCAGTTTCTTTCGTTCTTCCAACGCTCCGGCGTTCAAATCGCGCTGGTTCTTCTTGCCCTTGCAGGCGCCTTCATCGTGCTGAAGCTGCTGGTCTTCCGCAAACGGAGGTATTCCGGTACCAGATCAAGAACCGGAGGGCGGGGCAACTACCGGGGCACGCGGAGATAACGCAGGCCCTCCAATCCCTAAAATAGAACGAAAAAGAGATCGCCAAGGTGACTTGGCGATCTCTTTTTCGTTGTTTCTTCTGCGCTGCCCGAACCGACACGCGCAGTCTGTTTCTCGTGTTAGGCGGCAGCGACCTTTTTGGTGCGCACTCTCTGCATCACGTAAACGAGCACGAATAACCCAATTCCCACAACATCCGTCACAGTGCCTGCATCCACCAAAAGCAGTCCGCTGATGATCAGAAGAGGTCGCTCCCATGGCTTGCAGTTCGTTCGGAAATATCCGGTAAAGCCTGTTGCAATCCCCATCATGCCAATCACAGCGGTGCCAATGGCTTTCAATACTAACAGCACAAAGATCAGCGGTGGGTCGTTATGGACGTTGACCAACACTAAAACCGGGTTCATCACGAACATATAGGGCACCAGATAAGCCGCAATTCCAAGGCGTGTCGCGTTGATTCCTGTCTTCATTGGGTCAGAACCGGCGATGCCGGAGCCGGCAAAGGCGGCCAAAGCAACAGGAGGTGTGATGTCGGCCACAATTCCAAAATAAAATACGAACAAATGCGCCGCAAGAGCAGGCACACCCAGTGCAACCAATGCGGGTGCGGAAATGGTAGCTTGAATGATATAATTCGCGGTCGTCGGCACACCCATGCCCAGCACGATGGAGCAAAGCATCGTCATGATCATCGTGAGGTACAGGCTGCCGCCCGCCAATGCCACGATTCCGTTGGCCATCTTGAGGCCCAAGCCCGTCATGGTAACGACACCCACAATAATGCCGGCGCAGCCGCAGGTGACGGCTACGGAAATGGCACTGCGGGCACTCTGCTCCAATCCGGCGATGAACATTTTAGCAAATTGAATGACGTCAAACTTATGGGTCTGCCGAATGATTTCAACAATCCACACCGCCAGGCAGGCAAAAATGCCCCAGATCGCGGCAGTCATAGCGGAACGGCCCTGAACCAACAGAACGACAATAACCACGATGGGAAGGATCATATACCAGCCCTGTTTCAGCAAATCTCTCACCACAGGGCGCTGATCCTTGGGAATGCCGAGCAGGCCATGTTTCAACGCCTCAAAGTGGACGTTGGTAAAGATTCCGGTGAAATAGAGCAGTGCCGGCACACAGGCCGCCAACGCGATGGTTCCGTAAGAACAGCCGATATATTCGGTCATAATAAAGGCGGCAGCACCCATAATCGGCGGCATGATCTGCCCGCCTGTGGAGGACGCCGCTTCCACCGCGCCCGCAAATTCAGGCCGATACCCCGTCTTTTTCATCAACGGAATGGTAATCGAGCCGGTGGAAACCGTGTTGGCCACGGAGCTTCCGCTTACCGTTCCCTGAAGGGCACTGGCAATGACAGCCGCCTTGGCGGGGCCGCCGACGGAACCACCGCAGGCGCCCATGGCCAGTCCGGTCATCCAATCGCCCACACCGCTGGCCTTCAGGAAGGTGGCAAACACCAGGAACAGGAAGATAAAGGTGGAGGACACGTAGATGGGGGAACCCAGGATGCCCTCAGTGCCCAACCACTCGGTACACACCACGCGTTTAAAGGTAAACCTGGCATGAAACAGAAAGATCGATTTTGGGATATAGTGCCCGAAAAAGGCGTAGAGCAGGAATAAAGTACCCAATCCAGCCACAATTGGGCCAGCCACACGACGGGCAGCCTCCAGCAGCAGGAGAATCGCCAGGACGCTCACACAAATGTCGATCCCGGTATACAGTCCCGCACGCAGCAGCAGTTCCTCATAAAAGACCACGTGGTAAGCGCCGCAGCATACACAGGCCAGCGCCAGAACGTAATCATACCAGGGAACCGACTTGCCGGGCTTTCCTCGGAACGGGTACAACAAATACACCAGGGTCATTGCGGCAGCCAAGTGAGGAGCACGCTGCAGCGTAGAGGGGAAGGTGCCAAACAGACCTGTGTACAGTTGAACCGTAGACCACAGCACACAGATGCAGAAGACCAACTTGGCCGGGAATCCTTCCAAACGACGATATGCGGATTCCTTGTCATATTTTGCCATCAGGTCATCGGCATCAATTTCTGCTGCTTCAACGGGGGGGATTTTCTTTTCTTCACTCATGTTTTGGTTGCCTCCCGCATCAGATTACCGAAGGGTTTCCCGATTATCGGGATGTCTCCGGTCAGGGGTAAAGAGGGGGCCCGCCCGGTCGCGGGAGGTCCCCTCAGCTCGGTTACTGGCAATATCTATTTCTAATTTACGTTTCTCTTCTGAGCTCAGCCGTTATCGGGAACTTCGATCCCCATCTCTGTGAAGTACTTCGCAGCACCGGGGTGGATGGGAGTGGTCACGCCGTCCAGGCAGCCTTCCAGCTGAACTTCCTTCCCTGTGGCATGAGCGGCAGCGATCTCGTCTCCGCTTTCATAAAACGCCTTCGTGATCTGATAAACCGTCTCTTCATCCAGGTCGGCGCGGCAATACAAAACGGCTTTACAGGTGATGGTATTGCAATCCTCGGTCTGGTCGGGATAAGTACCGGCAGGAATGACCTTGCGGGTAAAGTAAGGAGCTTCCTTCTGGATCTCAGCCAAAATCTCGTCGCTGATGTTGATATAGGACAGCTTCATAGACGTGGTCATCTCAATGATGGAGGAGGCAGGTACCGCCAGTACGTTACAGGCGGCGTCAATGTGACCATCCTGCATCTTGGTGGCAGCATCACCGAAGCTGTCACTCTGGGGCTGAATGTCCTTGTTGATGTCCAGTCCGGCAGCGGCAAAGACCTTTTCAGACAGGCCCACTGTTCCGGAGCCGGCAGGACCAACCGCAATCTTCAGTCCCTTCAGATCCGCAACGTTCTTGGCGCCGGTATTGGCGTTGGCAACAATCTGATAGACCTCGTTGTACACCACGCCAATGGCAGCCACGTTGGTAACAGGAGCGGAGAATGCGCCGGTACCATCATTGGCGCTGGCAGCCACGTTGTTCATGGCAATCCCCAGATCCAGTTCGCCCGCATTGATCAGGTTCATGTTTTCCACCGAAGCACCCGTGGACTGGGCCGTAATGGTAATCTTCTGATCCGCCAGCTTATTGTTAATGGCGTTGGCCATTGCGCCGCCCAGTGCAAAATAGGTGCCGCCGGTAGAACCGGTGCCCATCACCAAATCCTGGGGGGTTACCGTGGGAGTGGCAGTGCCGGAGCTGGCGCTGCCGCTGGGTTGAGATGTACCGCCGGAGGGCTTACTGCCGCAAGAGGTCAGCAGGCCGATGGTCAGAGCGCAGGCAAGAGCCAGGGATAGAATTTTTTTCATGTTTTCTTCCTCCTTAATGATACGTCGATATTTTTTTCCTTCCTTCCGGCATCCTTTTATGGCACGCCCCGGTCACAGACCCGGGCGGTGTGCCCCATTTCAGGGATCATTCGGCTTACTCACCCAGGCAAGCCATTTTGCCGTTTTTGACAATGACAGCTTCCTCGGCGGTGCCTTCGTCAAAGGTAATTGTGGGATTGTACTGCACCATGTCGATGTGTACGGTGGAGCGGGC
>JBFWME010000079.1:0-10251 GCA_050251755.1 Lawsonibacter sp.
CCCCAAATGGTTCAGAAGTTTTACGCCATCAAAAACGAGAAGGCCATTGACACCGGCATGGTCATCTCCACCATCTTTGCCATTTTCGTCGCCGGCGGCTGCTACTTCCTGGGTGGGTTTGGCCGACTGTTCTCCGATCAGGTAAACGTCGCCGCCAACGGCTATGACTCCATCATCCCCACCATGCTCTCCGGTCTGCCCGATGTGCTGATCGCCGTGGTGGTCATCCTGGTGCTGTCTGCCTCCATGTCCACGCTGTCCTCCTTGGTGCTGGCCTCCAGTTCCACTCTGACGCTGGACTTTTTAAAGGACAACATCATCAAGAAGATGGATGAAAAGCGCCAGATTTTCATTATGCGCTGCCTTATCGTGGTATTTATCGCAATCTCCGTGGTGATCGCCCTGATCCAATACCGCTCCAGCGTCACGTTTATCGCCCAGCTGATGGGCGTCAGCTGGGGTGCTCTGGCCGGCGCGTTCCTGGCCCCCTTCCTCTACGGGCTGTACTGGAAAAAAGCCACTAAGGCAGCCTGCTGGACCAGCTTCATTTTTTCCACCGCGGTGATGCTCTCCAACATTTTTTTCCGTGCCAGCTTCCCCAAACTTCTTCAGTCCCCCATCAATGCCGGCGCCTTCTGCATGCTCGCCGGACTGGTTATTGTCCCGCTGGTGTCTCTGTTTACGGCCAAGCCAGACCAGGCGCTTGTGGACAGCGCGTTCTCCTGCTACGATGAGAGGGTTCTGGTCTTGCAGCGCCAGGCTCTGGGCGAGGGCGAGTAATCCGACTTTGAAAAATAATAAAACTGTGGTATGCTGTGAAAGCATACCACAGTTTTGCTGTCAACGCGCTCCAGAAAGGACTGGTCTTATGATCGTCGACATCCACACACATACCTTCCCGGACAAGATTGCCCCCCCCACCATCCAAAAGCTGTCCTCCATGTCGCATACAAAGCCCTTTTCCGACGGCACGAACGCCGGACTGGCTGCCTCTATGGCTGCGGCGGGAGTGGATCGCTCCGTGGTTTTACCCGTGGCTACAAATATTCAGAAGGTCTGTTCCATTAACAACAGTGCGGCCCGAATCAACCAGGACTATCCCCGATCCGGCATGTTCTCCCTGGGCTGTATCCATCCCGACTCCCCGGACTGGAAGGAGGAGCTGGCCCGGATTGCCGACCTGGGGTTGAAGGGGATCAAGCTCCATCCGGTGTATCAGGATGTCAATCTGGACGACCCCCGCTACCTGCGGATTCTGGATCGCTGCGGCGAGCTGGGACTGGTGGTGCTGGCCCACGCGGGGCAGGATATCGGCATCCGGGGCAGGGTGCGCTGTTCTCCCGAGATTGTGTTGCGGGCCCTAAGGCAGGTCGGTCCCATCCGGATCATACTGGCCCACATGGGGGGGTGGCGTGACTGGGATCAGGTGGAGGAACTGTTGGTGGACACCGGTGTCTTTCTGGATACTTCCTCCTCTCTGGGGCAGATCACCCCACTGGGAGACGGCTATTATGGGCCTTCGGAGTTGGAAATGATGGGGCCGGAACAGTTTGTCCGGATTGTGCGAAAATTTGGCGCGGATCATATCCTGTTTGGCTCCGACAGCCCCTGGGGCGGCCAGACCGAGGACCTTGCCCGGTTCCGGGCGCTTCCTTTGACGGCAGAGGAGCAGCGAGCGATTCTGGGAGACAACGCCCAAAAACTACTTGGACTCGCTTAAGCTAGGTCATGGCCGGGTGGTACTTCAAACGTGAGCCGGAGGACTTTTTTTCATAAAATGAGGACCCGCTTTTGAAAAAGCGGGTCCTCATTTTTATTTAATGCAGTTTGTGCAGAATTTCTACGATATCGCCGATGACGCCATCGTCACAGTGGCATAGAACCCTGGCCCCCCAATCTTTGACCTCTTGGGCACAGTTGGCGGGGGCAAATGGAATGGCGGACTGCTCCAGCATGGGGATGTCGTTCTGGTTGTCACCCACACAGTACACGCACTCCGGCCGAATTCCAAGCCGCTTGGCCATCTTGGCCACCATATCTCCCTTAGTACTCCCCTTCTCGGTGATCTCCAAATAGTACTGGTTGGAAAAAATAGCCTCGTACCGGCGGCCGTAGCGCTCCAACAGCCAGGCTTGGGCCTGGAGGAGAACCGGCTTCTCCTCCTGAAGCATGGCCTTGGTCCAGAGCAAAGGGACTTCTTCCGGCGGGCAAACGGTATAGCCGGTGCCCACCTTCTTCATGTGGGCCTCGGTGATGGCGCTGGGCCGGTAGACATACACATCCTCCCCGTAGTAGGCCTCCAGAGCCAGGGTGGGAAAGAATTCCAGCACGGACCGCATATCCTGTGGGGCCATAGGGGACAGATAGGTTTGCTCCAACATTTGATCCGTCTGAAAATCATACAGGGCAGAGCCGTTGGACAGTACCACCGGGGCGTTGATCGGCACCAGATGCACATGGGGTGCGAACGTCCGGTGGGCCCGCCCGGTGGCCACGGTAAACCGCCCGCCTTCCGCCAGAAAGGATTGAATCGCCCGGAGGTTCCGCTCCGGAATCTGATGGCGAGAGTCGTATAAGGTATCATCAAAGTCGCTGACCAGCAGCAGGCCGTCGAATTTTCCCATAGAGGACCCTCGCTTTCCGCCCCCCGCGGGGGACCTTTAGCGGATGTCCTCCGCCAAAAAATATTTCTTCATGGGCACATACAGCAGCGCCGCGATGACAAGTGCGATCACCGTATTGGGCAGCATGTAAGAGCCGTTGTAGACAAGAGAATAAACTTCGGGGCTGGTAAAGGTCCACTTCATAAAGGCGGTTGGCACCAAAATCTTATAAATGGTGACTCCGCTGATATAGTGGACAACGAAACGGCCGGTGCAGCCCACCAGCGTCCCCGGGAAAATGCCCCATTTCTTTCCCCGGAACAGTCCGGCCAGGCCAAGGGGGGTAAAGGCCACCAGGTAGTCCAGCAGCATTGACTGCCAGCCCCAGGCATAAGCGCCATCAAAGATCAGCTGAAGCAGGCCAAATACGAACCCCGCCATCAATCCAGGCGAGACCCCCCATCGAATGGCAAACAATAAGATGGGAAACATCGCGGGAGTGATCGAGCCCCCGTTCGGGGCCTCAGCCAGCTTGATGTAGCTAAGAATCTGTGCCAGGGCCACCATAACGGCCCCCTCGCACAACATACGCACGCGCAGGTATGATGCTGTCTTCATTGTCGGTTCCTCCTAAAAGTGATGTACCGCAGAACATCCAAACGGGTGTAGTGCGGTACGAAGGACGACAACGAATATATCCGTCCACTTCCTACGCCGGCATTACCCGGATCAGGTTCAAGGGACCGAAGGCGGCATCTTCGCCTTTTCATCTCAGCCGGGAACAGCTCCCAGCGCCCCTGTGTTCGATTGTCTGCGATCGGAACCATTTTATGCATTTCCGATGCATTTGTCAAGGCCGGAACGAATCTTCCCCTGGGAAGATCAAAATGCGCCGCCCTAGTCTGGGCGGCGCATTTGCCGTGGAATCATAGGAAGTTACATCGAGTCCCGGTCGATGATCTGGGCCTTAATCAGATTGGTCGAGCCGCTTTTGCCCAGAGGGACACCGGCGGTGATGACCACGGTGTCCCCGTCGTTCACCAGACCCTCCTTCAAGGCCACCTCGGCAGAGAGAGAGAAAATGCGGTCGGTGGAGGTGACTTCCCCGGTGAGGAAGGGGATTACGCCCCAGGAGATGGACAACTGACGGCGGACTTTTTCGTGCATCGTCAGGGCGGCCACCGGGCAGGCGGGGCGGAAGCGGCAGATCATGCGGGCGGTGCGGCCGGAATTGGTGGCCGCCAGAATCGCCTTGGCATCCAGATCCTTGGCGGTGAGGCAGCAGGTATGGGTGATGGCGTCATTGATGTTGGAGGCGGGAACCACGCGCTGCTTTTGGAACTGGCGCCAGTAGTGGATAGAGCTTTCCGCCTCGGTCACAATTTCAACCATGGAGGTAAGCGCCTCGATGGGGTATTTGCCTCCGGCGGTTTCGCCGGACAGCATGACGCAGCTGGTTCCGTCAAAAACGGCGTTGGCGACATCGGACACCTCGGCCCGGGTGGGGCGGGGGTTGCGCATCATGGAATCCAGCATCTGGGTGGCCGTGATGACGGGTTTGCCGGCCTGGAGTCCTTTGCGGATCATTTGCTTTTGCAGGATGGGGACCCGGGCGGCTGGAATTTCCACGCCAAGGTCGCCACGGGCGACCATGATCCCGTCGGCGGCTGCCAGAATCTCGTTTACATTGTCCACGCCCTCTTGATTCTCAATCTTGGCGATCACGCGGATGTCATCTCCGCCGTACTCGTGGAGAACCTGCCGGACGGCCGTTACGTCGGCGGCCCGACGGACAAAGGAGGCGGCAATAAAATCAAAGTCGTTCTCTACGCCAAATCGAATGTCGGCAATGTCCTTTTCGGTGAGCGCGGGCAAGTGGATGTGGACGCCTGGGATGTTGATGGATTTGTTCGACGACAGGGTTCCGCCATTTTCCACGGTACAGACAATGTCGGGACCCTGAATTTTTTCTACTCGGATGGCGACCAGCCCGTCGTCAATTAAAATCTCCTGGCCGGGAGCTACCTCGTTATGAAGTTTGGGGTAAGTAACGGATACCCGCGATTGATTGCCCACCACATCTTCGGTGGTCAACGTAAAGGGATCCCCGGTCTCCAGACATATGGACTTGGTGTCAAAGCTTTTGATGCGGATTTCAGGGCCTTTTGTGTCCAGAATGGTGGCCACCGGGCGGCCCATGGTATCACGAACCGATTTCAGCATGCTCAGCCGGGCGAGATGCTCGGGATGACTGCCGTGGGAGAAGTTGAACCTGGCTGCATCCATACCGGAACGAATCAGCGTACGAACCATGTCCTCGCTGTCCACGGCAGGGCCCAGGGTGCAAATAATTTTGGTCTTTCTCATGTTACATTCCTCCTATGGGAATCTGTTCTTCTTTTCAATCTTTCACACCCATATCATACAAGAAAATTCGGAGTTTGAATAGATCAGAAATCCATAAAATTATATCCATAAACTTAGGAAAATAGGGCAAAAGGGGTGAGGCATTGTAAAATCTGTGTGATATGCCGGGATCTGGTCAACTTTCGGCCGGATTGAACGGAGCCGAAAACCGAAAAAGATAAAATAAGGGCCTGCCATATGGCAGGCCCTCGGGGATTATTTCTTGTAAGAATCAGCCAGCGCCTTAAACTTTGGCAGAGCGCGCTGGATCATTTCCGTCTGGACGCAGTAGGCGATGCGCACATGACCTGGGGCGCCGAAGCCTGAGCCGGGGACCAAAAGAAGATCAAATTGCTTGGCACGCTCGCTGAAAGCCACATCGTCTGGCTCCAGAGACCGAGGGAACAGATAGAAGGCACCGCCGGGTTCTACCACATGGTAGCCCATCTCCCGCAGGGAGGGGACCAGCAGCTTGCAGTTGCGCTCGTACACCTTCAGGTCAGAGGTCATGTCGCAGCACAGGGAGGTCACCTGCTGGAACAGGCTCGGGGCGTTTACATAGCCCAGAGACCGGCCTGCGCCGGCGACAGCGGCGTATACGTCGCCGACGTCGGTTACCTGGCCGGGAACCAGCACATAGCCCAAACGCTCGCCGGGTAGGGACAGGGACTTGGAGAAGGAATAACATACGATGGTGTCCTTGTAAATGTGGGGCACCCAGGAAACCTCAAATCCGGCAAATACGATTTCCCGGTAAGGCTCGTCGGAAATCAGATAAATGGGATGCCCGTATTCCAGACTTTTGGCGGTAAGGAGAGCGGCCAACCGTTCCAGAGTTGCCTTGGAGTACACCGCGCCAGAGGGATTGTTGGGGGTGTTGATCACGACGCCCTTGGTGTGGGCGGTGATGGCTGCTTCAAAGGCATCAAAATCAATTTGAAATTGCTCGATTTCCGGGGGGATCAGTACCATCTTGGCCCCGGTCCCCTCGATAAATACTTTGTATTCCGGGAAGTAGGGGGCAAACACAATGAATTCGTCCCCCGGGCAGGACAGACCGTGAAAGACGCAGCACAAGGAGGCGGCGGCCCCCACCGTAATATAAAGCTGGTCGGCGGTGTAGTCCCCGCCAAAGCGGCGGTTCAGAGAGTCGGCAAAGCGCTGCCGGGCAGCGGCATCGCCCTGCGCACTGGTGTAGCAGTGAATCAGATCGGGGTGTTCCTTCAAAATGCGGATGGCGGTCTCGTTCACCACATCGGGAGCCGGGACGCTGGGGTTGCCCAGGGAGAAGTCGAAGACATTCTCAGGGCCAACGATGGCGGCGCGCTGCTTGCCATACTCAAACAGCTCGCGGATTACGGAGCGGGCGGTACCCAGCCCCAACATGCGGTTAGAAACCATAAAGGATAACCTCCTATTAGTAATCATAAAACCGCCTGGGCGGTCATATCGATAGAGAGAGGGACAAGTCTTCTTTAAAAGAGATATCAAATATTATAGCACGACACTTTTTTGAAGTAAAGCGATTTCCAAATCAATTCCAACGGAAAGGGGGATTTTGTCGATTTAGGAAGAAACCCGTAGAAAGCCAAAAAGACGGCAATAATCGCACATTAGATTCGGATGAATCACTATTTACAAAGAGTTTTGCGGCGGATATAATCAAACAAAGAATTTGGGGATAAGCCTCAAACCGCCGGACAGGAGGGAACAGGATGGAAATGGCGATCGGGAAATCCATACTGGATCAAATCGTCTTTGGGCGGCTGCGTTTTTTTCAACGGCTGGTCCCGGAGGTAGTCGAGTTCTCCCAATTGAGCTGGGAGGAAGAGGAAGAGCGATTCCAAAAGGCCCAGCACCAGGCGGTGCTTCAGCTGGCTGCCCTTTATGATCAGACATCCCGTCAGGTGGGAGAAGGAATGGCGGCGATCTTTGCCATTCATGCCATGCTGCTGGAGGATGAGGATTTTGTAGAATCCATCCGGACGCTGATCCGGGAAAAGGGCGCCACGGCGGAATATGCGGTCCAGGTGGTGGGAAAAGGGTTTGGCGCCGCCTTTGCCGCGATGGACAGCCCCTATATGCGGGCAAGAGGGGTGGATATTCAGGACATTTCCCGCCGGGTCATGCGGCTGCTGCTCAGAAATCAGCCTCAGAACCCGCTGCGGGAGGGACCCGCCATTCTGGTGGCGGATGAATTTTTACCCAGCGAGGTGCTTGACCTGGACCACCGGCGGCTGCTGGGTCTGATTGCCCGCAAAGGAAGTGTGGACAGCCACACCTCGATCCTGCTGCGGGCCTACGGCATCCCGGCGATGGCCGAGGTGGAGCTGGACCAGGAATGGGATGGGCATTTGGCCCTGCTGGACGGGTTTGACCACCGGCTGTATCTGGACCCGAACCGAGAGCTGGTGGAAACACTGCGGCTGCGCTATCAAGCGGGAAGCGCCGCTTTCGGAGCATGAAGTGACAAGTAGGATAGACAGAGAGAAGCAGCCCCGAACCGGGATCCGGTTCGGGGCTGTTTTGTATGATCAGCGGACGGTGAGGGGACAGACGGGGTGGAAGGTATGAACCTGCTCGTTTCCCCGAAGAATGCGCAGGGTACCCAGAGCCAAGGCCTCCATTTCGTTTTCGCCGGGGATGACCACCACGCGGGATAGATTGTGGAGGTAGCCGATCACCATGTCGGTGAGCATCTTTGAATTTGCCAGACCACCGGTGAGGATAACGGCGTCAATCAGCTCGGAAAAGCAGCCCAGCATGATACCGACCCCCTTGGCGATTTGAAGGGCCTGGGCTTTATAGACCAAGGCTGCCCATTCGTCCCCGCCGCGAATGCGCCGCTCGATCTCCTGACAGTCGTGGGTACCCAGCAAGGCGGACATACCGCCCTCACCGCGGAGCTTCTTCAGCATCTCAGCCTTTGTGTACTTGCCGGAGTAACAGAGGTCCACCACGTATAGCATGTTCAGACTTCCGGACCGGTCGGGGGAGAAGGGGCCCGCGTCGTCGGACACAGAGTCAATAATCCGGCCGTGGCTATGGGCGGAAATGGAGATGCCGCCCCCTAGGTGAGCGATCACCAGATTCATATCTTCATAAGTCCGGCCCATGGCCTGGGCGTACTTGTGAGCGGTGGCCCGGGCATTGAGGACATGGCAGAAGCTGGTGCGGGTGACCTCCTTAAAGCCGGTGACCCGCGCCTCGGGCAAAAGCTCGTCGCTGGTCACCGCATCGTAGATATAGGCGGGGATGCCAAGCGGCTGGGCGAAAGACTGAGCCATCAGGCCGCCCAGGTTGGATGCGTGGTCAAAAACAGTATGATTGCGCAGACAGTCCGCCAGATTATTGTCAACCAGATAGCCCCCGGCCACGATGTTGGGAATGATGCCGCCCCGGCCCACCACGGCAGACAGTTCTGCGAGGGAAAAACCCTGCTGAGCCAGCCAGCCGCGCACCAGCGCGACCCGGTAGTCCAGCTGATCGTTCAGGGTTGGATAGGGGGCCAGATCCAGATTGGTGTGAACGATGCTTTTGGAGATCAGGGGGTGCTCATCCTCATAGACCGCCGCTTTGGTACTGGTGGAGCCCGGGTTGAGGACTAAAATCTTGTAGGACATGGAAGATCGCCTCCTGAGCTGTGGTGCCGGTGCGGAACCCTGTGCCGGCAATCAGATTATTGGTTGGCCATCGCGGTGCAGATGAGAATGGAGCTGTACTTTTCCGCTGGAGTGGCTCCACGGGAATTGATGGTGATAGGAACCGTGGCCCCAAGAACCACGCCGGCCATCTGCCCGCCGGCAAGGCCGTACAGGGCTTTCCCCAGCAGATTGCCTGCGGCGATGGAGGGGCACAGCAGGATATCCGCGTCTCCGGCCACCGGACTTTGGAACCCCTTGATTTGAGCAGACTCTTTATCGGTGGCCAGATCCAGAGAGATAGGGCCTTCCACAAGGCAGGGTCCGAAGTCTCCGCGGGCCCCCTCGGCCTTCAGTGCGGCGGCATCCTGCGTCTCGGGCATATGAGGACTGACCACCTCCACCGCGCACAGCGCGGCGACCTTAGGCTGCTCATACCCCAGAAAGCGGCAAAACTCCACGGCGTTTTTTAAGATATGCCGTTTTTGCTCCAAAGTGGGGGCGATCACCATGCCACCGTCGGTGTCAAACAGCAGTTTGTGGTAGCGGGGCACGTCCAAAATCGCCACGTGGGACATGACTTCACTGGCCCGGATGCCGGTGTCTTTTTGCACCACGGCCTTGAGCAGCGAGGCGGTTTGCAGAAGCCCTTTGATGAGCATCTGCCCCCGGCCCGACCGAATCAGGGAAACCGCCTGCTGAGCGCATGCTTCCTCAGTGTCTGCGTCGATTACCTGGCTGGGGGAGAGGGGGTGCCCCAGTGTGTGGGCGATGGCCAGAATCTGTTCCCGCCGGCCCACCAGCAAAGGATCAATCAGCCCGTCCCGCTGGGCGGCGAAGATGGCCTGAAGGGTGTGTTCGTCATGGGCGGCCGCTACCACTGCCGGCTTGGGAGGGAGATGGAGAAGGCGGGTTTTCAGTTCCTGAAAACCGGAGATTACCATGGCCGATCGCCGCCTTTCTATGTGTTGGGAGTAAAACTTATTTTAGCATTATACAAGAAAAATGTACACATAAAATTTGATTTATTGCGTTAAAGCGGTGAAAAACGCAACTTTTTGTGCTGACAAGCAAAAAAGTTTGAGAGAACAAAAAATCTGCTCTTGACGGAGCCTTCATAAAAAGATATAATGATATCCGCCTTCCCTCGGCATGCCAGAACAAAACGCAGTGTGGTGTGCTGCGAAAAGGATGGTTGCTGGTGTAGCTCAGCGGGTCGAGCAGCTAATTGTTCATAAGGTGGATCATCTAAAATATAGTGATATGAGGACACTGATTTTTGGAGGTGAACGTTCATGAGCAAAGAAGAAAAAGGAAGACGATATCGCAATGCCCGTGAGGACGCTACTGTGGGTTCTATTGAAAAACATATTGAAAGCACATATGGCTTACCTGAGGGCTCCGTTCAGATTAATAGACAAGATGGTGGAAATGCAAGAAGCGATAAAACCATTAAAAAATTGCGTAATGAGTACAAAAAGAGCGAATAATATCGTTTGTCCTTGTAAACGAACAAACAAAGTATGGCGGAAAGCCGATTCTCATAGAAGATGCTGGTATAGCTCAGTTGGTAGAGCAGCTGATTCGTAATCAGCAGGTCG
>JBFWME010000080.1:0-10098 GCA_050251755.1 Lawsonibacter sp.
TCCCGTTCCGCTTGAGACAGCCGGTGGTATACCGGGACCAAGTCGCCGCCCTTTACCAATTCTCCCCGAGCCAACAGCTCTTCCGCTGCCCGCGACACGCCCCAGGCGCTCTGCATCCGCAGCGGAATTGGCGCCAGTTCCAGCTCAATCCCTCGTTCCGTCATGGTATTATAGCACAGCTTGGCCCCGTCTCCAACGACTATTTTTGAATTTTCATATTTTTTTAGCTCCACGCTCAGCTCTTCCAGGGAGATCGCCCGGTCCGGTGTCAGCCGCTCCGGTCTTCCCTCCCTGGCCAAAAAGAGGGCGTTGTATACCTGGTTCCGGCGTGCGTCCATGGCACACACGATTACGGTTCCCTCCAAATGGGCCAACGGCCAGGCCATGGACTCCAGCGTGGAGCAAGGGGCGCAGTCTTTGTTTTGGGGCCAGGCCAGACCCTTGGCCGTGGCCACTCCGATCCGCAGCCCCGTAAACGATCCGGGACCCACGGCAACCGCGATCACATCCACCTGTTCCATCTTCACATCGCAGTTGTTCAGCATATCACATACCATGGGCAGCAGGGTACGGCTGTGAGTCAGCGCGCTGTTCTGGTAGGATTGGGCCACCAGCTCTCCATCCCGACACAGGGCTGAGGAGCATGCTGTGGCGGAGGATTCCAATGCTAAAATCATCATGTTTCATCCCACACTTTTTCTGGATTGTGGATCATTTCCTTTGTCCGTTTAAATGTAAACCGTCAAAATGCGCAGTCGCACGCTCTGTCACAGCTGCGGCCCGTTGGCAATCCGGATACACCGCTGTGCATCGTGCTCTCCCCGGCGGATCTCCACCCGAATGGTATCCCTGTCCATGGCATCGCCTGCGTGTTCGCTCCACTCCACGGCACATACTCCGCCCCGCATCTGATAGTCTTCCCAGCCGATCTCAAACAGTTCTTCGGCGGAACCCAGGCGGTACAAATCAAAGTGGAACAGAGGCAGTCTGCCCCCCTCATACTCATTCACAATCGTAAAGGTCGGGCTGATCACCCGGCCCGGAATTTCCAGTCCCCTGGCCAGCCCCCGGGTAAATGCAGTTTTGCCCGCTCCCAGATCCCCGGTAAAGGCGATTACCGCTCCGGGCTCCAGCATCTGCCCCAACCGGCAGCCCAGGGCCTCGGTCTCCACTTCCCCGTTGGTAAGATACTCTTTGACCACAGATCTTCAGGCCCTCCTTGTTTGAAAAAACAGTCTCGCTCAGGTTCAAGTAATATGGTTAAACCGAGTGACTATTTTACATATGCGCTTTCGATCCCGGCTTTATCGTCTTGTTCCGGTGCGCGGAACACAGCTTGCCAATTTTCCCGCTCCGAATACAAACGCACAGGTTTTTTTATTATAGCACACAGAGGCCATAATGTCCAATTCGATCGAACGTGCATACAACGTGCCGCTTTTTCTTTGTGTGGCCTGCTCTGTTCTTGTTTTTCTGGTAATGCTTCTTTTTCCTTCCATCTGAAATACCGCAGCAAAAAACCGCCCGAATGAATTCGGGCGGTTTTCAGAGAAGGTCCGCGTGTTCCGGATGTTCCGAAAACCACTTGACGGCATAGGAACAGGTAGGGTGCACCTTCAGCCCCGCAGAACGAATTTGTTCCACCGCGGAACTTACCAGCATTCCGGCAACCCCTTGGCCGCGCAGAGAGGTATCCACAAAGGTATGGTCAATGGTTGCGATTCCATCGGAAATGGGGAACGTAATTTCGGCAATTGTTTTTCCTTCCGGATTCAATGCAAAGATCCGGTCCGATTCATGCCTAAACTCCATACGTATCACCTCACATTCAGTATATCTGATTTGAACGGGAACTTCAAGAGGAAAACCAAACCGTTGCAACATCCATTTGGCTCTTTTGCGTTTATTCGGATTTCTGGCATTTCCCTTTTGCGCCGCTACGAGATCATTCGGGTTGGCTTGTTCTAAATTTGTAGAAATGATCGTCTAATCATCTTTTGTTTCCGCGAGATTCGGCTTGTTTTTCAGTTTATATTGATACATTTGGACATCTGCTTCTCTTAGAAGATCGCCCAATGGTCTTTCCCCTGCTGGAACATTAACACAGGTTCCATAGCTGAAGCTTGGCGTGAAGGAAAACAACGGTGCAAGTTCGTTGGCCATCAGACGGCTGCGCATGGATTCCAGATTGGACTCTTGCGTCTGCTTTGAGGCCTCTTTGGAAATCACAAGAAATTCATCTCCTCCAATCCTGCAAAGAATATTCTCTCCAGGCAGAAGCCCCAGAAATTTGCTTACCGTCAAAAGATAGAAGTCGCCCACCTCATGCCCAAACACATCGTTGCAATATTTTAAGTGATCCACATCTACCATCGAAATGCAAAATGGAATCCCCTGTTCATACCAGCGATCCAGAAGATCCATCGCATACCTTCTGTTGTACAGTCCAGTCAAAGAATCGCTCTGGGCATCGTGCAGAAGACGTTGTTCTTTTGCCGTCTCTTCCGTCCGGTCTCGAATGATGTGAGCCATTGCCTTGCGTCCGTCCCAACGCATGGGATAAGAATCCACATTGTAATACAGATTGCTCTCTTTGTCCTCTCCCTGTCCAGCATCAACCATTTGGAGTGACAAGTCCCACCGGCTGTTCACCAAGCCGTATGTTTGCGCATGATGCCAAAGCCGTTTGCGCATTTCCTCCAGAACGGCAGGCTGTTTCTGCTTTAACAGCTTTGCAGCACGGTTTATCACATACTCCGAATTATCCTCAACATCCAGCAGCATGATGTATTCCGGTATGTTTTGCATCAGCACCAAAAGAAAGTCTTGCGCCTGAGACAGTTCTTTGTTCTTTTCCTCTGACGATTGTCTGGCCTGCTCCAGATTTTGGGTCCGCTCAGCCAATTGTTCAATCATAATGTTAAAGCTGGATGAGAACTCACCCATAAAATCAATATGCTGTTTGTAATCCCCTTTCGCCACCCGAGTTGTCTGCCAAGTAATGTGTCTCAATGCGCCTTGCAGTTCTTTGGCCGGCGCGGCAATCGGATTTTCGGCAGAGGGCGGAGTCACGGATAAATTTCCTCTGGACAGCGCGCTGAGAAACACCCGGTTTTCCAAAATACATTTCAACGTATACTGTAGGCCTTCCCCCAGCTTCTGGTATTGGGGGGGTAACTCTGAAAGCTCTATGGTCGCTTTCTCCGGGAAAAAGAGAATATCCCGCAGATAATCAAATAAAATATCCTCAGTTGACTTGGTCATGTTGGTGGTCTGCCCCTATCTAATTTGAATTTTATTTTTTGGCTTTTCCCTGGAATCGGCAAACACGAGCTCCATTTGCCCAGCAATCAATTTCTCTGACCTCGTACTTCTTGCCGCTGTATGATTCCATTACGCCGGAAAGAAACCCCTCATCATAGGTACAGACAACTTCATTGGTGGGAGGAAGACCGCTGCAGTCAAGGTCTTCCGCAATTGTAAGAACGAATTCTTCTGATTCTGCATCAAACTGTTCAAATCGTAAGATCCCAATTTTCAAATCAATCAGACTCTGCTGAAAGTTGGAAATAAACGTATCAAAATCTACGTGAAGATCCAGTGCGTGTTTTGCAAACTCTAATCCCGCCAGGTACCCGGCCTTCCGAAATATGTCGTCGGCAAAGGCTTGCCCGCCCGTTTTGATCAGAACATCATTTAGGCAGTACTCCATCAGGCGGTATATCAACACCGGCATACTTTCACCCAATTCTTTCCGCCCTTCTCCAATGTCGCCCAGATTCTCCCAAGAAAAACAACTATGGCTACGAATGCTTTCTGAAAAAATATTTGCCATATTGACGCCTCCTTTGCTGACACTAATTTTTATCCGTTCAGCGGGATGACACGACCCGATTCTGACGGTTCCAAACGACGAATCGGCCTCTCCAAATTGTCATTCATCACAATAATTTCGTCTTTTTATCTTTGTAATTTGTTCATTTTTATATTACTTTAAATGCGAAGAAAAATCAAGTATTATGAAATTTCCAGTGAGAATCTCAACTTGTATCCTGCATCCATTGGTAACAAAGTTGTCTTCCATTTCATACAGTTGACCCCCACAGGCGCTTAAGCAACCTATGGGGGTCAACACAGACACAATAACTCCCTGCACCTCATATGGTAAAACCATATATACGGTTATCCTGTTCTTCGTTCAGCAAAATGAAATCAGCGGGGGGTTGCATCAATGCAAGCAGTCATTCAATCTATAGCGATGGGGTAACGTTCGGTAAAGCAGCCCTCGCAGAAGCCGCACTGGGCTTCGGGGGCCAGTTTGTGCAGATTCTCCAGCGACAAGTAGCCCAAGCTGTTTGCCCCGGTGATCTTACGAATCTCTTCCACGCTGTTATGGCAGGCAATCAGTTTCTCCTTGTTCGGAATATCAGTGCCAAAATAACAGGGGGCAATAAACGGAGGGGCCGACACCCGCATGTGAACTTCGGTGGCTCCGGCCTCCCGCAGCAAATTGATGATCTGCCGACAGGTGGTTCCCCGCACGATGGAGTCATCCACCATGACCACTCGCTTCCCTTCCACCTCACTGCGCAGTGCGGATAGTTTAATGCGCACCGCCTGTTCCCGGCTCAGCTGATCCGGGGTAATGAATGTGCGGCCCACATAGCGATTTTTAATAAAACCCATCCCGTTTGGAATCCCGCTTTCCAATGCATAGCCACGGGCGGCATCCAGCCCGGAGTCAGGCACACCAACCACCAGATCGGCCTCCACCGGATGCTGCCGTGCCAGCAGACGGCCGGCGTTCACGCGAGCCTGGTGCACCGACTGACCGGCGATGACGGAGTCCGGACGGGCAAAATAAATATACTCAAAGATACACATGTGAGATTTGCCCTTGCAGTTATCTCGGATCGAACGAACCTGTCCGTCTTTTACCACAACGATCTCACCCGGCTCCAGCTCCCGCTCCACTCTGCCGCCCACTGCCTCAATGGCGCAGGATTCGGACGCAAAGAGAATGACGTCTCCTTTCCGCCCCATGCACAGCGGCCGAAAGCCCCAGGGATCCCGGCAGGCAATCAGCTTTTGTGGAGACATCACCAGCAGAGAAAACGCCCCCCGCAGTTCCGCCGTGGCCTGGCAGACCGCTTCCTCTACGCTTCCGCAGTGAAGACGGGCCTGAGCAATGGCGTAAGCAATCAATTCAGAGTCGCTGGTCGTATGAAAAATGGCACCCCTGTACTCAAAGTTCTGGCGCAGTTTTTCAATGCCCACCAAATTGCCGTTGTGAACCACGGCAAGGGTGCCCTTCACATATTTGATGGTCAGGGGCTGCGCATTTTCCCGCTCTCCTGCCCCGGTGGTAGCGTAGCGCACATGACCAACCGCCATCGTCCCGTTGAGCCGGCGCAGAGTTTCCTGATCAAAAACCTCGCTGACTAAGCCAACATCTTTATAAAAGGACTGTTCCCGATTGTTGATGGTGGCAATTCCGCAGGCCTCCTGCCCCCGGTGCTGGAGGGCATACAGACCGTAATAAGTCGTCTGGGCGCAGTTTCCTGCCGGATCGTAGATACCAAACACCCCGCACTCCTCATGGAGCCCCCTGTCGAGGCCATCCGGTTCCATCCAGTCTTTCATCGCGTTGTCCCCTTCCCTTTGATGAAAAAGCGTAACGACGCCCATGTTCAGACCCCGTTGCCTATTTATTTTATTATACTATAAACCATTTTTTTATTTCAACTAAAACTTCTACATCAAACCAGCCCATATCTGCCCTCAATTCTGCTTATTTCTGGTGAATTCTCCACAACAGTATAAAAAAAAGACTATCCAATGCCGTAAAAATATGGTATAATGCCATCATCTATTCTGGAGGTCCGGGAGGTATCTGCCATGAAATGTCCCTACTGTTCCCATTTGGAAAGCAAGGTCGTGGATTCCCGCCCCGCCGAGGAGGGCGCCAGTATCCGCCGTCGCCGGGAATGCCTGTCCTGTCACAAACGCTTTACCACATATGAGACCATGGAAAGTCTGCCTCTGATGGTGGTGAAGAAGGATGGCAGCCGTCAGAGCTTTGACCGAAACAAGGTCATGGCCGGCCTCATCCGGGCCTGTGAAAAGCGCCCCGTGGCATACAGCACCCTGGAAAATATGGTCAACGAAATTGAGCAGGTGCTTCAAAACAAGATGGAGCGAGAAGTCAGTTCCTCTGAGATCGGGGAATTGGTTATGGATCGGCTGAAACAGACCGACGAGGTAGCTTATGTTCGCTTTGCCTCGGTGTACCGCCAATTCAAGGATATCAACACCTTTATGCATGAGCTGAACAAGCTTTTAGCGGATAAATAAGTCTTTTGGCTGCCCCGCCGTCGGAGTGTTCCGGCGGCGGTTCTGATTTTCTCAGGTCTGTTTCCCCGTTTCGCGTCATACCTCTGAGTAGAGGTGATGTTCTTTGACCTTTGTGGGGCGACTGGCCGATTTCCTCTGGAACCCTTGGCTATTGGGACTGTTTCTGCTCACCGGGTTGGTCTATTCCATTGGTTCCGGCTTTTTTCAGCTTTTTGGGCTGCGACTGTGGGCACGGGCTACATTTGGCTCTCTGTTTCGAACATCCGGCCCAACGGGCGGCGGGCTGTCCTCCTTTCAGGCCCTGGCAACCGCCCTGGCTTCCACCATGGGCACCGGTTCCATCGCCGGAGTGGCCACTGCCTTGACCCTGGGAGGACCTGGGGCTATTTTCTGGATGTGGATTTCCGCTTTTCTGGGAATGATGACAGGATGCGCAGAAAAGCTGCTGTCCGTCCGTTATCAACAGCCCACGCCCGAAGGCGGGCTCCAGGGCGGGCCCATGTTCTACCTGCGGGACGGAGCAGATTGTCGTCTGCTGGCCGCATGGTTCTCACTGGTCTGCCTTCCCGCCACCCTGACCGGCGGGAATCTGGTGCAATCCTCCTCCATCGCAGCTTCGCTGGAAGCCGCTTTTGGTCTGGACCGCCTGCTGGTTGGAGTGGTCACCGCCCTGCTTGCAGGGCTGGTCATGGTTGGGGGGCTTGGCCGCATCGCCAACGTGTCCTCTGCCCTGGTTCCCGCTATGGCACTGCTCTACCTGGGCAGCGGGGCGGTAGTACTGGTCTGCCGGGCTTCCGCCCTGCCCGAAGCGTTCCGGCTTATCTTCACCTGTGCGCTTTCTCCAGCCGCTGCGTTTGGGGGTGGAGCGGGCTGGACCGTTGCCTCCGCCCTGCGCTACGGGGTGGCCAGAGGCGTATTTACCAATGAAGCGGGATTGGGAACCTCTGCCATGGCCCACGGAGCTGCCCGGGTGGATCACCCTGCCCGCCAGGGCATGTGGGGGATTTTTGAAGTATTTCTATCCACTTTGGTGGTATGTACCGTCACCGCCCTGGTCGTTTTAGTCAGTGGGATCTGGCCGTCTTCCACGCCGACACAGCTCACCGGCGCGCCTCTGGCTGCCGCGGCCTTCGGCTCGGTATTGGGTCCCGCCGGGGAAGGCGTTGTTGCCCTGTCTCTGCTTCTGTTCGCCTTTTCCTCCATCTTGGGATGGAGCTATTACGGTCAGCAGTGCCTGCGCTATCTCATCGGGAGCGACCGACTGCTGCCCGCCTACCGCCTTGTCTTTCTGGTCTGTATCCCGGTGGGGGCTCTGTGGGACCCGGTTCTCATATGGCAACTGGTGGATCTGTGCAATGCTCTCATGGCCCTGCCCAATCTGGCCGCCCTGCTCCTTTTGTTCCCACAGGCGCTGGGCCTTCTGGCCCAATGGAGTAGGCAGCAGGATTTCGCCGACTTTTCCCATGGTTCACCGCACAGACGAAACCGGAACCGCCTCTCAAACAATAGACTGTGAACGAAGGTGTACGTTTTCTCCAGCAGCTTAGTTAAAAAATCAGCAAAGCAAAAAACCTAGAGCCTCAACGGTTCTAGGTTTTTTGTGGCAGAGGGAGAAACATTCGAATTATAGGACAACCACTTTAAATTGTTCGATTCATTTGGTTTAGCCCTAACTCGTAAACTTTTTGATCGCAAAATCCCATGTTTCTTGCGGCATCCTGATACATCAACCGGTGCGGAGTAATCTATAACATTTGGTTGATCTCATCACAGACCTTTTTTCTGGCGGAATATACCCAATGCTCGTCAAAGTTGAGGTCGAGAGCCTTTGAAAAGGAGTAGTAGAGATTTATCTTCTGATAATATATCTCATACGCGGATATTGTGTGGGCAGGCACCTCAGGTTTCGACAGGCAATCCGCGTTCCAGTGAAAGACCTCCTCGGCATAAACCAGAAACTGGTGGATCAGCTCTTCGTTTTGCACGTCAAAGGGCAGCTCCATCAGGCGCCACTGTACCGCCTCCGGCAGTTGAAATGGCTGAAGTTTGTCCAGAATGAGAATGAAATCCCGCACATCTTTTTTGCGGTAATAGCCCAAAGACTCCTCTCTGGTGCTCCACAGCGCAAGCTTCTCCCTGAGCGGCAAAATACCGATGCTCAGGATCGCTTCGCTGGGTCCCACAACCGCCTGGGCGATCTCCTCGTCGGGGACACGGAGTTGGCGTTCCAAAAAGGAGCTATCCCCTTCCGTACAGGCCACATAACCAATCTCGTAGATCCCGATCCGTCCTGCCCGCCCGGCAATCTGTTTAATTTCCTGGGACGTCAGGACACGGAATTGCTCCCCGTCGAATTTCTCCAGTTCCGTAAAGATAATCCTTCGGATTGGCAGATTGACGCCCATACCGATGGCGTCTGTCGAGATCAGAATGTCGCTTACGCCGCTTTGAAACGCATCATACTGCAGCCTTCTCACCTCGGGCGGCAGGTCGCCATAGATTACGCTGTGTTTGATTCCCTGATCGGTAAAATACCGAGACAGAGAAAGAACCCGTCTCCTGGAAAACGCGACCAGCGCATCCCCTGGCTCCACATCGGCGTATTGGACGTTGGTCTTAAGCGTCTGAAGGGGCACCAGGCGGGAGTACTCCTGAATTTCATAGTCGTCCCCACAGTCACAGATCATGCGAATGAGCTGCTCTCTGGCGTTCAGCGCGCCGCAGAGATGGATTTCAGCGCAGCAGAGGCCCAGGACGGCTCTCGTCCAGGCGCTACCACGCTGGGCGTCCGATAGGAGCTGTATCTCGTCAATCACAGCCACCTCATACGATTTTCGAAGGTTTGCCTTCTCAACCGTGCAGCTGGCATGGTGGGCGCCCTCCACACGGATCTCCTCTTCCCCCGTGAGCAGATGGCAGGGCACCCCTTCCGCATTCAATCTTTCATAATTTTCCAAAGCCAATATCCTCAGCGGAGCGAGATACACACCGGCCTTGCACTGCTTCAGGCGCTGCAGTGCATTGTATGTCTTCCCCGTGTTGGTCTCGCCCAGGTGGAGAAAAAATTTGCGCCGCATTTTTCTGGTCTGCGGATACTCGTCCTTTGGGTTTTCCGGCAGCAGCCGCTGAAATTCCTCAACAACTATGCTCGGAATATGACTAGTGACCAGAACGGAGATGATCCCAGAATCCAGATAGGCTTGGAAATTTCCCCGGACGATATCGTCGAACCGGTAGTCTGTTTTTTGGGTCTGGTTGTAGTGCTCCAGAATCCGCTCCGATATTTCCTTCAGTAGGTCCACATAGCCGTCCTCGGTTTGCTTGTATCCGCCCAACTCGTGGGAAGTAATCGCTCTGAGCCCTTTGATCTTCTGTCGGACGACGGATTCAATATGCCAAAGCTTGTTGCTTTTCGTCTCCGCCACCTGCTTTTTAAACTTCGGAAGCTGCTTTTTTATCACCTCATAGTCCCGCTGGGATCTTTGGTATTTCTTCATGGTACATTTCCTTCCGACAATCTGTCACTCTCACGGATCCACCTGTAGAACACGAGTAGAACTCTATGCTGTTAGCCTGACCCGGAGCGGGAGGTGATATGCAGCGCAGGTCAGCCGGTCTGCATATTTCTAAGCCTATTGTTTATACTATTTTATCATTACAAAAGCAAGGAGAATTATAATGGATTCAAAACGCGCAAAAGAAATTTGTGCATCACCACGTATGGTAAACGTGACTCATAATGGC
>JBFWME010000081.1:0-3217 GCA_050251755.1 Lawsonibacter sp.
ACGCGATCCGGTATACCACGCTCTTTTTCTCATGCTTGCAGTAAAGCACGGCAGTTCCATATTCCTCTCCGTTGTCCAAGGTCTGCCCGGTCACCATCGCGTCCTTTTCCTCCACGTATGCACCGCATTCCTCGGTCAGCGCCTGCATGTAGGCCCGAATGTCCTCCGCACTGCTCTTCTCCTGGCCATCTGCCCGCATCCGGTCATAAACTACCTGCCAATCCTCGGCCGCAAGCAGAGCAACAATCTCCCTGCCCTGCGTCAGCAGCTCGGTCTCATCCATCCCATCCGGCAGACGGTTGCCTTGGCAGCCTGTCAGCAGGGATACCATCAACACCAATGTTGACAGTCCCACAATTATTCTCCTCACATCCACCCCTCCAGCTTTAAATCCGACTGGGCGTACAGCACGGCATGGCCCGCCAGAAACACCCGGTCTCCCTCCAGCCGGCAGTACAGCGTCCCGCCCCTTGGCGAGGCCTGCCGGGCAACAAATTCCGATTTGCCTAGCTTACCGGCCCAGTATGGGATGATGTGACAGTGTCCGGAGCCACACACAGGGTCCTCTAAAATCGCACATTTTGGACCGAACGTCCGGGAGACGCAGTCATATTCCGCCCCTCTGGCCGTCACCTGGCACAAGGCCCCCTTCAGTTGCTTCATCGCCTCGAAATCCGGTTTCAGATTGACCACGTCTTCTTCCCGTTCCAAGACACATACCAGGTCTCTGGCCCGCCACGCTTCTACAGGCCGAACGCCAAGGGCGGCCTCCATCTGGTCGGTGACCTCCACGGGTTTAAGCGTATAGGCGGGAAAGTCCAGTTCCAGCAGTCCGTCCCGCTTTTTCACCCCCAGCGCTCCGCTTTTGGTTTGAAAGCACACCTGTTCCCGGCCTGGCTCCACATACTCTAAAATCACATGGGCGGCGGCCAGGGTCGCATGTCCGCACAGATCCACCTCCTCGCCGGGTGCAAACCAGCGCAGGTGGTATCCCGCCTCCTCCTTTACCGCAAAGGCGGTCTCCGGCAGGTTGTTCTCCCCCGCGATGCGGAGCATCAGATCATCCTCCGGCCAGTGTTCCAGAACGCACACAGCCGCCGGATTGCCCTCGAACACCCGCTCGGCAAAGGCATCCACCACGTATTGCCTCATGTCCTCTCCTTTCCCCTAAATCGAAAAACCGCCCCTGACTTGTGTCAGGGGCGGAAAATTCCACGGTACCACCCTGATTCTACCAAAAAACGCGCGATTGGGTCCATCCTCTGGGCAGAGGATCCCAAAAAAGAGGTGCGCGCAAATCAGCATATCTCAGTCATCCGGTCACGGGGATGAGCCGTCCCGGTCATCCCGGGCCGTTCCGAAGTGGCCTGCGCGGTCCGGTCTGCCGAGGGCTCTCACCGTCCCCTCTCGCTCGTGGCCCTGTACCGCGCTTTGCTTCGTCCATACATTTTCATTATATCTATTCGTTTATATTATCATGTTTTTCCCTCTTGTCAAGGGATCCCAGCATTTTTCTTTTCTTTTATTTTCTTCTTTATCTGCTCCACTTTCCTGCATTTTTTTCAGAAAAACGAGGAAAAACTATTGCATTACAGGGAGATCTATGATAGAATACCAAAGCATTATGCGTGGGAGTGCGGATTCTTTGCCCTGTGCCCGGTTTGTGCCGGGTTGGCTGAGAAAATGAAGCCCCCAGAAGAAACAACTGAAAATTTAGGAGGAAACAAATCATGGCAGTCGTATCTATGAAGCAGCTGCTGGAGGCCGGCGTTCACTTCGGCCACCAGACTCGTCGGTGGAACCCCAAGATGGCCACCTACATTTACACTGAGCGCAACGGAATCTATATCATTGATCTTCAGAAGACGGTGAAGAAACTGGAAGAGGCCTACAACTTCGTTCGCGAGCTGGGTGAAAAGGGTCAAACCATTCTTTTCGTCGGCACGAAGAAGCAGGCTCAGGAAGCAGTCAAGGACGAGGCCAACCGCGTCGGTATGTACTGGGTCAACGCCCGCTGGCTGGGCGGCATGCTCACCAACTTTAAGACCATGCGGGGCCGTGTGGACCGTCTGAACCAGCTGAAGAAGATGCAGGAAGACGGCACCTTCGACATGCTGCCCAAGAAGGAAGTCATGAAGCACCTGGGCGAGATTGCCAAGCTGGAGAAGTATCTGGGCGGCGTCGCCGAGATGAAGAAGCTGCCCGGCGCTTTGTTTGTCGTGGATCCCCGCAAGGAGCGCAACGCCATCAACGAGGCCCGCAAGCTGAATATTCCTATCGTCGCCATCGTGGACACCAACTGCGATCCCGATGAAATCGACTACGTTATCCCCGGCAACGACGACGCCATCCGTGCCATTAAGCTGCTCTCCTCTGTAATGGCCAATGCCATCCAGGAAGGCAAGCAGGGTAAGGACGAGGCTCCTGCCGCCGAGGCTGTTACCGCTGAGTAATCAATTCGACCCATATACACAGCGCCCGCCCGCGCGGGCGGGCGCTGTTCTTATTCCCACACAAATCGCCGGTCCCGACCGGCTGAGATAATATGGAGGTTATTCAAAATGGCTATTACTGCAAAAGACGTACAGAAGCTGCGCGAGATGACCGGCGTTGGCATGATGGATTGCAAGAAGGCTCTGACCGAGGCTGATGGAGACATCGACAAGGCCATTGAGTGGCTGCGTGAAAAGGGTCTGGCCGCTCAGACCAAGAAGGCCGGAAAGGTGGCCGCCGAGGGCGTGTCCTATGCCATCGTGGACGGAAACGGCATAGGCGTGGTGATCGAGGTCAACACTCAGACCGACTTCGTGGCCAAGAACGAGGTATTCCAGGACTTTGTTAAGACCCTGGCCGCCGTTGTAGCCAGCGAAAATCCCGCCGATGTGGAGGCACTGAAAAACTCTACCTACCCCGGCACCGACCGCACGGTCGCCGACGTCACCGCCGACAAGGTGCTGGCCATTGGCGAGAACATTCAGATCCGCCGCTTTGTCCGCTATGCCGAAGGCGTGAACGTCCCCTATATCCACATGGGCGGCAAGATCGGTGTGCTGGTCAACTTGGCTGTAGAGGGAATTGAGGCCGACAAGGTGATCGAACTGGGCAAGGACGTGGCAATGCAGATCGCCGCAATGAACCCCAGCTTCCTGGACAAGTCCGACGTAAACCAGTCCACTTTGGACAAGGAGAAGGAAATTTTGCTGGCTCAGGCCAAGGA
>JBFWME010000081.1:3317-10008 GCA_050251755.1 Lawsonibacter sp.
GGTGCTTCTCAGGCTCTTTTTTATGGTTCGGACTGGTAAGTCCACTTTCTCAATGAAGCATATTACAGTTCCTCTACAATAATGATCCCGTTCATTTCATAAAGTTGAGCGATCAACCAGTCTGCATCCATCTTCTTGTTCAGACGCAACGTAAAAATGACGCAGGAAACTCTCTGCTCCTCCGGCGCATGTCGGGTGATTTCCATGTCAATCAACTTCAGCTCTTGTTCACGATAGAACTTCAGCATACTTTCAAGACAGCTTCTTCCGTTATACTCCACATAAAGGTTCACCTCCGGCGCACTGCTCATAATCCGGTACTCCCATTTGGAGAACAGCAGTTCCGCCAAAAGGATCAGCGCCGTGGTCAAAATGCCGCCCTCATAGAAACCGCTGCCAAGTGCAAGGCCAATGATCGCCGAGCCCCACAGGCCGGCAGCCGTGGTCAGTCCCTTCACGCGCTGATGCCGAGTAACAATAATGGTTCCTGCACCGATGAAACCTACGCCTGCGATTACCTGCGCCCCTAAACGAGCCATGTCGGTGTAGTAGTGCATCTCCAAATATAAGTACTGGCTGGTCAGCGTTGTCATGGCTGCTCCAAGGCAAATGAGAACATGCGTACGAAAGCCAGCCGGGCGGCGTTTATACCCTCGCTCAATCCCAATGCTGCCACCACAAATGACCGCCAGTACCATGCGCACGGCAATCGATAAAGAATTCACATCTCGTAGACTATCAAAAATTGGAAGCATGGGATCCTCCTATATTTCGTCAATGGTGGTTACGTTCTCCAGCTCAGAGATGGCCGTCAGAATCTGTTCATGACAACGCCGTTCATTCAGCCGAATGGCGAACACCGCGCTGGGGCGCCAGGCACACTCCTCCCTCCCGCGAACAATATCCACTTCATAAATTTTTGCCTCTTGCTCTTTGATTCGATTGATGATTTCCCCCACATCATCCATTGAAATAAACTCCACATAAATGTTCATATTTCTTGTTCGCGCCATGATGGCCGCTTCAAAAGAAGGGAAAACCCGAATGCAAAGGAAAATTAAAATAAAGGCCAGTATCACACACTCATATGCTCCCGCCCCAATTGCCAATCCCGTGCAGGCAGAGGCCCATAGACCGGCCGCAGTGGTAAGTCCTTTTACCTCCTGTCTGCCCGTTACCACGATCGTGCCCGCGCCCAAAAAGCCGACACCATTGATCACCTGAGCGCCAAAGCGGGATACATCGGTACTGATGCCGGCTTCCTGTGCAATTGCCTCCCACCTTCCCGCCAGCAAAACACTATCATACTGGCCGAGCAGTACGGTCAACGTGGCCCCCATACATACGAACATATAGGTGCGAAAGCCTGCCGCACGTCCTTTTTTCGTTCGTTCGATCCCAAGCATGCCCCCAAACAGCATTGCCATAATCAAACGCAGAACCACCGCCCACATGTTGAATTGCGTAAGAACGTCAAATGTTTCACTCACAGAGGGCTCTCCTTTCCATTTGTCCAGCGGTACTCCTCCGTAGTACCGCCAACGCTTGAACAACCGTTTTGCTATCTATACGGGTCCAACCACAGTTCCTGATTGGACAACACGCTTTTACTCTACTTCAAAATACTAATTTCCCCGCATCCGAATGGACCGTAAAAGATGAACCACAGGCGCAGTACGCATACGGAACGTCAGCCCTGATTTCTCTTCAAGGAAGCGCCGAAAGTCCTTTGCTTGATCTCCTAACGCGGCTTTCGGAATCATAAAGCCGCCGAATTGATCGCGAAATATATAATAATAGTTCATATCTTCGCCCAGACGCAGGATATCGGAATAGGGCAGCGGCTGCCCTGTTCTGGTTTCCTCCGGCAGGCTGATAATTTCCATGGCATCCTTCCGAAACACATATCGTGATGCTGGAAAGGACAATCCAGCATCCTTGATTTGCGCCGATAACTTGTGTGCCGTATGATTGGCAGCGCTATATGTGCTCGTGGTTAAATAGCAGCCGTAAGCCACAATTAATATGCCCCACCATTGAGAAAAATTCAAAACACCCACAACAGCCAAAATAAGACTAATGACCGTACGTGAAACACGATTTCTCATACAAAACAGATTGTACTGCATACGGGACAGGGCCTCAAAGCTCTCTTCAGTATGCTGCATTGTCACTTGGTAAAACACCATAAATTCTCCATTCCACACATGGAATTCGTACCACACGGAACCAACACTTGAAGTATCATTTGTTCTGCTGGGGGATGGAACTCTGTACGCAGCTGCGAACCATGAAGGCAATCCGTCATGGATAAAAGATCTGAGAGGTCCGATTGAACCTCTCAGATCTTTTCCCATATCAAGAGGCTTGCGGCTCAACCAGCTGTCCCATACAGAAGATCGGGAACAAACGTAATCAGGATTGGGAAGAATGTACACAAGATCAAAACTACAAAAAGTGAGATGATGAAGGGCCAAACTTCCTTCAAAAAGTCGCTGATCGGGCACTGGGTAATGCCGCAGGTCGTGAACATCATGGAGCCAAACGGCGGGGTAATCCCGCCAATCATAATGTTGACGATTGCCACAAGGCCAAAGTGGTAATCATTGATGCCTAATTTTCTTGCAACAGGCAGCAGCAGCGGAGTGATAATCATCAGGGCTGCACCGCCTTCCAGGAACATCCCCATAATGAGCAAGATGAAATTGCAGGCCAACAGGAAGAGCCACTTATTTTCGGTAAGCCCAAGCATGGCATTCGCAACAATCCTCGGCAAATTCACCCACGTCATATAATACCCAAACACATTTGCCGCCACCATAATCAGCACAACACTGGATGTACCAGAAATACTGTCCAGTAGAATGGGAATAAAGTGCTTTCGGAAGGAAAGCTTTTTATAGACCAGCCGCCCAATGATAAAACAGTAGAGCACAGCCACGGCGCCGCCTTCCGAAGGCGTAAACATCCCAAAGCGCATTCCGAGAATAATGCCAAATGGGAAAAACAGGCCCCAAAAGGAGGTAACCCCCTGTCTTAAGATCTCCCCCATCTTTGGGAATCGATCGCGGGTGGTGGGATAGTTTCGTTTATGGGAGATGATTGCCACAACAACCATCATGGAAATGGCCATCAAAATGCCTGGGACATAACCGGCCGCAAAGGTACGGCCCAAAGAAATTTGCGCGATCAGGGTATAGACGATCAGATTGACTCCTGGGGGAATCACGGGGGTAGCCGCCGAGGATGCGGCTGTGATGGCCGCGGAAAACGCCCTGGAGTATCCGCGCTTTTCCATTTCAGGAACCAGCATTTTACTCTGCATGGCACAGTCTGCATTGGCGGATCCGGAGCATCCACCCATCAGCATGCTCAGCACCACGTTGACCTGTGCCAATCCACCCTTCATATGCCCAGTTAGCACTTCGGCAAAATCCATCATTTTATCACTGATTCCGCCATAATTCATAACGGAGCCAGCCATAACGAAGAATGGAATCGCAAGCATAGAAAAGGACTGCGTGGAGGTCATGACCTTTTGTAAAACCAGCCAGCTCTTAGAGGTGGTATCGATGAAAAGGAAATAAAAGAACGTCGAACCAAACAGTGCATAGACAATGGGCATGCCCAAAAAGTAAAGGGCAAACACCAGAATAACAGGCAAAAGATCCAGGAGTGTCAAAGACATTTTTTTGTCACTCCTTTCTTCTTGGTTGCCTTTATCACATCAGTTATCATAAAATACACAGAGTAAATCAGCGACAAACCGAACCCAATCGGAACTGCAATCGCAATATACCAGTTCGGCACACGTAACGTGTTGGTCAGTTTATCCCATGTGTTGATGACATATTGTATACTGATGAAAGTTAGCATGATCAAAATAAGAAGCCCCACAATATCCATTGCGACCTTCACATATTTTCGAATGGACTCTGGAATTGCATTGATCAGAATATCAACGCCCAGATGCGCATGTTTACGGAAGGCGTATGCGCTGCCAACGAAGACTGTCCAGACAAAAAGCCCCGTAGAGACTTCTTCCGCCCAAAACATTGGTTGATTAAAGAAATATCGCATAATGACATTCAAATTTACGATGATGGTACAAAGGGTCAACGTCACGCCCGTGATAATCGCATCAAGGTTGCACAGCACGGGCCAAAAAGATAGCTTCTTTGTTTTCATATAAAATCCTTTTGTGCCTCAACAAGCATATCAGCTCAGCACGAACTTAGTTTTGGTAAAGTCCCCACTTGGACCGCCTGCTCCATTGGGCGGTCCAAGTGGGGAACAATTATAAAGGAATTCCAATCAGGCCCTGTTTATGCGTTTGCGCGGAAATCAGCAATAAAATCGACCAGTTGCTGATGCAAATCGGGATTTGCACCGTACTCATCTACGATCCAGTCATACACAGGGGCACAAGCGGTGGTAAATGCATCGAGATCCACATCGTTCCACTCAACACCCTGATCAGCCAAGTAGGCAAGCATATCGGCTTCGTCATTTGCTGCGTTGTCCTGTTCCCACTTGCCGGCTTCTACGCAGCACTCATCCAGAATGTCTCTCCATTTCTCAGGGATGGACTGATAAACATCCTCGGCCATAAACAGCCACCGAGTCGCAATAAAGTGGTTGGTAAGCGCCACGTTCTTTGTGTATTCATAAGCACCGGTATCCTTCAGCGTGGAGGTAGAACCTTCGAACCCGTCCACAACTCCGCTGGACATAGCCGACAGACATTCGGTGAAGCTCATGGGGGAAGGCGTGGCACCCAAGCAGGTGATGGTCTTCACAAACAGGGGCGACTCGGTAGAGCGCAAAATTAATCCGTTCAAATCAGAGGGTTCAGTGACGACCTTGTTCGTACAGACGCTGCGGAACCCAAAGGTATAGTGAGTGTCCAGGATATGGATGTTGTAATCCTTAGCCAGCTGGGCATTCAAAGTGCTTACGATGTCAGAGTCCATGACAGCGTTGTACTCGTCATTGTTGGAATAGAGCATCGGACCAATCAACACATTGTAGTCGCCAATGTAGTCGGCAAAATAGGACGGCTCTTCCAAGCCCATCCATATGGCACCATTGTGGGCTTGTTCCACAGATTGGGCGTAACAGTCCAACTGGTTCTGACCATAGTACTCCAGGGTAATATGTCCCTCGGTGCGATCTGCGACAATTTCAGCCAGATGTTCGCTGGCTTTGTAGTTCCACTCGGCAGGTTGGAATACATTGGAAAATTTGATGGTGATGTAAAAGTCATCCGCAGGATCGGTCGACGTACTTCCAGAGGATGTGCTGACTGCAGAGCCGCTGGAGCTTGCATTGCTGCTGTTTCCGCTGCTTCCACTGCCTCCACCACAGGCTCCAAGAGACAGTACCATCGCCAAAGTCAGAAACATTGTAATCGCCTTTTTCATCTTGACATCTCCTTTTTTTGTCAGCCTGTTAAGATCCGCATCACCATGTTATTTTACATAGTTTTAACATAAACCGGCTGCGGCTTAACAATAACTTAACAATATTGATTTTACATTTGATTCCATATGCTGTCAATAAAAACATTGTCGAAGGAAAATATCCGTCATTTTTTGTTGCTAATGCACAAAAAACAGTTCATGATTTATCGAAGCAGACGAACTCTATACCGTCGGACCATTCATTTGGCTTAAAATCTCCTGAATGTCCCGGTAAATCCCTGTCGGCTCAATATGGAACTTCTCAATGTCCTCCGGCACGCCTTCTCCAGAGAGGACAAACGCGGTATCAATTCCAGCGTTGACCCCACATGCGATATCCGTATAAATTCGGTCGCCGATCAAAACGGTTTCTTCCTTTGAATGGCCATAGCGCTCCATGGAAAGCAGCGCCATTTCCGGTTCCGGCTTGCCAATGAACTTGGGGCGGCGCCCGGTCGCACGAAACAGCATTTCGCATACCGAGCCACAGTCTGGCACCGATCCATACGAAGTTGGACAAACCCAATCGGGGTTGGTCGCCACAAAGTCCACGCCACGACCTAATAAGATACAGGCGTCCTCCAGCTTCTGAAAGGTCAATTCTGTGTCAAATCCGCACACCAACAGCGTGATGTTGTCTTCCAGCCTATCTGTAATCCGGAACCCGGCTTCTGAAAGCTGCTCACGGAAGGTTTTTGTTCCAAAGGCATAGATGAGCGCGTCGTCATACTTGCCCTTCAGATACCAGATCAAAGCGTCCACCGACGTCAGAAAATCGCTTGAAGTAGCGTCAATTCCCATTCCGATCAGGCGGTCAACGTAAGCGGAGACACTGCGGGAGGAGTTGTTTGTGATAAACAAGTATGTTCCACCGCTATCCCTGACTCTGTTCAAAAAAGCAAGCGTTCCATCAAACATGGTATCCCCAAGATAGATGGTTCCATCCATATCCAGCAAAAACAGCTTCTTCTGCTTGAAATCAATCATTCATTCATCCTCCGTGGATCATTCTTGCACGCCCCAGCCCTGCGCATCCGCAGGTACCGCAGGAAAACGCAAACACCATCTGAATCAATCCGTGCTTTGCGCGTTCGTTCAGCACCTCGCCACGCCGGACTTGCGGGCCGCCTCGGCCACGGCGGCGGCCACGGCCGGGCCGACGCGCTTGTCAAACGCTTTGGGGATGATGTACTCCTCGGACAGCTCCTCGTCCGAGATCAGGCCGGCCA
>JBFWME010000082.1:0-9410 GCA_050251755.1 Lawsonibacter sp.
CCTTCTATCTTTCTATGTTATTGATGATCTCGTCAATGGTAATCTGGCATAAGCTGTCCCAAACAATGGTGTTGCTGTTTTCAATATGAAAGGCTTTAAACCGGTCCAAATCGGAAAGCTCACAGAATCGGACCGATTGGAGCCGCGGCTTCATATCATAGATAATTTTGTGGCTGTTATCGAGCTGGATCTCCAACATATAATCGTCATCGGCTTTTACACTGACAATCCTCGGCATAGAAACCTCCTTTCGAGAATGAAACAAAAAACTCTGCTATAAAAAATAGCAGAGTTTTTGTCGAATTCATATTATCTCATGAGATACATTTTCAGATCAGATGCAGTTCGATGGCCTTTTTAACCGCCGCCGTTCTTCCAGACACATCCAGCTTTCGGTAAATCGAAGTCAGGGTTTTCCGCACGGTGACTTCGGCAATATAAAGCTCGGAGGCAATCTCGCGGTTCGTTACGCCCTGCGCAACAAGCTTTATCATCCGGTTTTCCCGTTCGGTAAGCTTGGGGGCAGGGATTTCAGTGCGTATGTTCAGTTTTTCCGTATACCGCTGTGCCAATTCGATGACACAGGACAAATAGTCGTCCTGTTCGGATCCGCTGTTTAAGGTACGGAGCATGTCCAATAGATAGGGACTGTACTCCACAAAAGGAAGAACAATTCGATCCTCTCTGCTGATATCCAGCGCGGAAATCAGGGAAGGCAAAGCGGTTTCATAGCCGTAAAGCTTATATTTGACTGCGGCATCAAATAGATATGCGTGGAGATAGCCCAAACGATTGTCGAATACAGAAAAAATGGAAAGCATCTCTTCAACCAGAACTTCAAGCCTTATATATTCTTTTTTCAGAAGAAGGTATTTTCCATATACAATGTAATTAAAACCACTTCCCTGATACAGCACGTCGCTTTTTTCAAAGTTTCCGCATCTCAGCCAGTTTGCAAACCCGTTTTCTTCTCCCTTGACCCCATAAATATATCCTGCACACAAATCTGCAGCACTGCTGAGGATGGGACTGTTCAACATCTCGACTTCCGCATATAAAGAGTCCAGAATGTCAAGCGCTTCTTCAAAGCTGCCTTTCAGGGCGCAAATACGCATGAGCACGAGGTTGGAACATATAATCACAGACATTTGATCGGCTGTTCTGGCCTTATAAATTGCTTTGTATGCATACAGCTCCGCTTGTTCAAAATCACCAGTTTCCAGATAATATTCCGCTCTGATCTGGTAATCAAACCCCATACCGCATCCGCCGGACAAATCCACATAATACGGAGACAGTTTTTCAAGCCACTCAATCGTCCACAGGATATTCTTGCTATTACGATAGTATGTATAAAGGATATGAGGAGAGCCAAAGGTAACGATCTTGTTTTTATTCGCAATATGAGATTGCCCGTCCAGAAGCTCATGTGCTGCTTGAAAGCGGTCGTACATAAGGGGCGCATCATTAAAAGCAGTATATGCGCGTATCATCGTAATCTCACCGATGATGCGTCTTTTCATTTCTGAGGAAAATACGGGATCATTTTGATATTGTACTTCAACTTCTGATAAAAGGGCTTCCCCTTCCACAATATCCACATTTGTGACGTAAAACCCGATATAAGCAATATAAGCGATGGGATGACGGTATTTTATCTCGTCCGAAATGCCGTTAAACAATCGTTGAACGATGTCCGGACTGCTGTCAAAAACCTTTGTAAAACTGAATTTTTCAAATTGTTCTAATATAAAATTGTACTTTTTGCCTCTGTGATAGTATTGCAGGCCGGACAGCATGTCTCCGTTTTGAATACACCAGGTACCGCTTCGTTCATATAGCGTATCAAGCTCGATTGTGAGCGGCTGATTGGTAAGTAACTTTTTCAAATAGTCATTAAAAATATTATGGATCCGAAATACGCCGTTTTGTTCGTCAAAGTGAATAAATGAATTGGATTCGCTTAAATGAAACATCGTGTCCGCAGCGGCTTTTTCCCCGGTTATATAAACCGCCTGCTGCGGCGTGAAGGCTTCAAACAGACACATGGATTTTAACAGCATAATTTCATAATCGGAGTATCGAGGCATGACCGCACTTTCAATCAGGTGCTCGATGCTTTTCCTGGAATCCAGCAATCCTGTTTCCGCATATCTCTGCATCAGCAGGTAAACGGCGGATATCCAGCCTTCCGATATTGTGTACACTCGTTTTATCGACTTGTTTGGGAGCTGAAATCCATACAGATAAAAATATGACCCAATCTCTTCGTTGTTAAATTCGAAGCAGGCATTCTTGATTACATAGCAGTAATGTTTCAGAAGCAGCTCCTCCACCGAAAGTTCTGGAATAGTTCTGGACAGGATCAGCATATGGAACCCGTCGATATTTGCTTTCACGATGTTTTTTAAGAATTCGTCCAGCTTGGGAGCATGGGCCAAATGATAATCATCAATTACCAGGACGATATTCGACAGATAGACCTGATCTTCAATAATTTGTTTGATTTTATCCAATTGCGCAGTATCAGAAGGAAATCCCAGCGTGCGGAGTTGATTTCCAAGCTCGGGCGTGGTCCTGACCAGTTGGCGCATAAGCGAGTCCCAAATCATTTGAGCGGAGGATTCCTCCCGTTCAATGGACAACCAAATGTAATCGGCACTCACACTATTGAGAAATTCCCTTGCCGCAGTTGTTTTCCCATACCCCATCGCCGCCACGGCTATTGTCAGAGGATACTGAAAAATGTTCTCAAGCTCATGATCTATGCGCTGCCTTTTTAGAAAATACTGATTTATCAATGTTATCACCTATATTTGAAGTAATCTATAAAATTATAACATGCTTTGACTATATAGGACAAAATAAAAATGATATAGGCAGCCACATTGAACAAGTGGTCATGCTGGAGTTGCGCAGGCTTACCCGTTTTCTCTCCTGTGATGAGGAATCCTTTGCGAAAATACTGGCTCAAAAAACAAATGAGGACATGCTTGCAGAACAGAAGCGAGCTGAAGCAGAACTGTCCAGAGGGCTTGACTTTTGGTTTACAGATTTATTTTTTGAGCATCTATTGGACGAAAAGGCCATCTGTTTTTCTGCAATCATAATTAGGTTTTTACATTTAGCACCGTATTTGCTGTCACTTTACTTCTTAATTTTTTTAGTTTAATAGTCGTCTCAATAATTTACATTTTGAGCAAACACTTAATCGTTATTAATGCCAATTGCTTAAATAATAGCATTTTCGCTTAAAATATTTATTTACAGCCGCAATTATTAACTATATAATTAAAAGCAATCGAGTAAGGAGGCTGAGTGACATGGCCATTTCATACAAAAAACTCTTTCACTTGTTAATTGACAGAGGCATGAAAGAAGGGGAATTTAGACGTATTACAAATATATCAGCTCCGACCCTGGCGAAATTGAGAACCGGGCAAGTTATCACGACTGAAATGATTGACCGTGTTTGTGCAACTCTGCATGTACAACCCGGTGATATCATGGAATATATAGACAAGAAACATAGCGAAGAAAATGAATAAGCTCCATTTCTGCGGAATTATAAAGCCAAATAGGAAGAGAAAAGGAAAATGGGTGCATTCCGCCGTTTGAATGGATTGGAAAAGGCAATGTGATAAACCACCATCTTGAGGTACCTCATCGGGCGCCGAAGATCAATAAGATGATTCTGAAGTCTGTGTGGGAAGACCCGCCCCACGATGATGACGGCCACGGGGACGGCGGCACCATGATCGTGGATGCCACCTGCACGCCCTCCCACATCCGTCATCCACAGGACACGTCGCTGCTCAATGGGGCCCTGGAAAACATGGAAAGCTGCTGGACGAGCTACATAATCCCAAGGACGAAAAAAGCCCTGCGCTTATTTCGCTCGGGTACACCGGGATCATCTCCAATCCAGCCGCAGCAGTGTTGGCATGTCCGTTTCGGCGCTGAATTTCAAAAACATTTCGCACGCCCTTTGGCGGATAATTTCCGTTTTTTATCCCCTGCTGCGGCCCCAAAAAGCTTTATTTGTTCAGTTGACATGATTTAATTATTGTAGAAGTGGAGTAGCTGGAGTATGAAAGAAGTAAAAATTTCCGATATTATGCAAGGGTTGACCAAGAAGATAGATGCCGTGTACCGCCATGGTACCCTTCAGGAACGATATTCCGCCATCCCCAGAGATTACGGAGATGGTTTCATTCTGACCGAATCGGAGGCCCACACGCTGGGGTATGTCTGCGAAATGGGAGAGACCACCGTCACCGATCTGGCCGAGTACAGTTTTCGCACGAAGGGCACTGCCTCCAAAATGCTGAAAAAGCTGGAGGACAAGGGCCTGGTCCAGCGAACCAAGCGGGATGGAAACCGGAAATGGATTTATGTCAGTCCCACCGAGCAGGGGCTGCGGGCAAATCAGATACACCAGGCCTATGACCGGGCTGCCACCAGTGTGATGATGGAGGAACTCTTGAAGGTATGCACCATGGAGGATATTGAGAGTTTCTACAAGGTCACTCAGGCCAGAATCTACTATCTGTCCGAAAAGCATAAGAATTTTTCCCAGTAATTATCATGGTTTTGCTCCCTCCATTTTATGGTTTTATACGTAACAATAAGATGCTATATTTTTATGGATATTCCACAAAAATATAGCATCTTATTGTTATTTTTTATAAAATTATTGACATTCTTTTTGTAAAATGATATCATCTGCCCGTATAATAGTTTCATATGAAACTATCTGGCGGCTGTTTTGAAAGGAGAAAAAAGTATGAACAAGGCGAAAAAGCAACAAGGCTTTGCCGAGACCTACGGTGGCATTTGGGGCGCCTGCTTGCCCCTGATTGTCATGCTGGGAAGTATTCTGGTTATGGCCGCGCTGGGGATGCGCTCCACAAAAAACTACTGGTCGGCTGGTTTCCTCGCGGTCGTGGTGGGTTTCCTGATCTACAAGGATAAGAAGCTCTTCCAAGAGGCCATCATTGAGGGCGCCACTGACAAGACCTTCGGCTTTATGCTCTGCTGTTTCCTGTTCGCGGGCGTCATGAGCAAGATCCTGACAGCGTCCCATCTGGTGTCCGGACTGCTGTACGTGCTGGCCAAACTTAACGTCTCTGCCGGTCTAATCCCCATTCTTTGCTTTATCATCTGCGTGGTTCTGTCTACCGCCACCGGCTCGGCCGCCGGCGCAATGACTACCGCCGCGCCCGTCATGCTTCCTTTGGCCTTTGAAATGGGCTGTAACATTAACCTGGTTTGTGGCGCCATCCTGGCCGGCAGTTGCTTCGGTGACAACCTGGCCCCCATTTCCGACACCACCATCGCCTCCGCTCTCTCTCAGGAGGTGGACGTGACCCGGGTCGTCCGCTCCCGCCTGAAGTACGCCCTGGTGGCCGGAGGCATCTCTGCCATCCTGTACGTTGTCATGGGCTTTGCCATGGCCGGCAACGGCGCCGCCAATAAGCTGGCCGTGGATGGTACCTATGTCTCCAGCCTGATTTTCCTGATTCTTCCTGTGCTTATCGTGACCATTATGCTTCGGGGCGGTGGCCTCTTCACCGCCCTGCTGATTTCCGAAATCCTGGGTATCGCCATGCTGTTCGCCTTCGGCTTTGAGACCCCCTCCTCCTTGGTGGCTTCCGACGGTCTCATCTACACTGCCTTCAGCGGCATGATTAATTCCATCATCTTCATCTTGTTCATCTTCATCATGGTCAGCATCGTCAAGAACGCCGGCGTACTGGATGCCCTTCTGAACTGGATGCAGAAATTCACCAGCAGCGAGCGTTCCGCCGAAATCGCCGGCGGAGCCATGGTCAGCCTGATGTCCATCGCCATTTCCAGCGGCACTTCCGCCATTGCCTTCTGTGGTCCCATCATCCGTCAGCTCATGCGGCCCTTCAAGGTAGATCGGGCCCGCTCGGCCAACATTTTGGACGGCCTGGGCTGCGGCACCGGCTATCTGGTGCCCACCAACCCCGGCTGCCTCCAGTTGGCCGGTTTTGCCGTGGCCGCCGGGGCTGTGGCCGAGGGCTACAGCCCAATCTCCTTTGTGGGATTTAACTTCCACTCTATGGCTCTGTTTGTCGTCTTTTGGTTCGCCATCTTCACTGGCTGGGGCCGGGCCCACGAAACCGACGAAGACCTGGCCCGGGACGGAATCATGGTGAACGACAGTGCCAACAACTGATCCTCTTTGCAGAACCAACTCAAGTTTAAAAAATCTCAGCATAGGTGGGAAGATACATGAAATACGATTTTGAAAAAGTGGTTCGCCGGGAGAACTCCGGCAGTGGTAAGTGGAAGGAGATCAAGGAAACCCTTGGTTTTTTCCCTCAGAACATCATTCCCTTCTCGGTGGCCGACATGGAGTTCGACATGGTTCCCGAGGTCCGGGAGGGCTTGAAACGGTTCCTGGATGAGAATGTAATGGGATACGCCTCCATGACTGACGCCTACCGGGAGGCTGTAATTTCTTGGGAGGAGCGTCGCCACGGCTGGAAGATCCGGCCAGAGTGGATTCGGGACACTCCTGGGGTCATTAACGCCTTTTTCACTGCGGTGAAGGCTTTTACCAAGCCGGGAGACGGCGTGATGCTTATGACGCCCGTCTACTATCCCATGTATTTTGCCATCTCCCGCCACGAACGGGCCCTGGTGGACAATCCTCTGGTCCGGGTGGGTAATACCTACCGGATCGACTTTGAGGACTTTGAGCGGAAGGCAGCCGACCCCAACACAAAGCTGCTAATCCTTTGCAGCCCCCACAATCCAAGTGGACGGGTCTGGACCCGTGAGGAGCTGGAGCGCATCGGCCGGATCTGTATTGACAACCATGTGCTGGTAGTATCTGACGAGATTCACTGCGACTTGCTGGTACCCGGCCAAAAACACATTCCCTTTGGTTCCCTGGGGGAGGAATTTGCCATGAATTCCATCGTCTGCACCGCCCCCAGCAAGACTTTCAGTCTGGCTGGACTCCAGACCTCCAATGCCATCATTGCCAACAAGGAGATTCGGGAGACCTTCTCCAAAGAACAGCAGAAAGATGACGGCAATCCCAAGTGCAATATCCTGGGTCTGGAAGGTTGCCGCCTGGCCTACACCTACGGTGAGGCCTGGCTGGATGAATGTCTCCAAGTAATCGCCGCCAACCGCCGCCTTATCACCGAGTTTCTGGCCCAGGAGTTCCCCCAGGTCCAGGTGATGAAGCTGGAGGGCACCTACCTGCTGTGGATAGATTTTCGGGGCCTGGGTATCGAGTGCCATGAGCTGGCCCGCATTCTGAAGAAGGAGGCCCAGCTCTTCCTGGACGAAGGTTACATCTTTGGAGATGCTGGCGCTGGATTTGAGCGCTGGAACCTGGCCGCCCCAACCAAATACGTGAACGAGGGCCTGGAACGGCTGAAAGTACTGAAGAAATACGTCAATCATAAAAGAGAGCAGTAAATATGAAAAATAAAATAAAACCCGACCCGGACACTGCCGCCGTCAGCCCCAACGCTAACGCAACAACAAAAGTCAAATTCATCTCCAAACTCTCTTTGGGCTACTATCCCACCCCTCTGGAGGAACTTACCAGACTGGGCGCAAAGCATGGGAACCATCGCATTTACATCAAGCGGGACGACATGACCGGTCCCGCCACCGGAGGCAACAAGACCCGAAAGCTGGAATATATTCTGCGTGAGGCTCTGGATCAGGGCTGCTCGGCCATTCTGACGCTGGGCGGCCCCCAGACCAACCACGGTCGAACCACTGTGGCCGCCGCCATCCAATGCGGGCTAAAGCCCATTCTGGTGCTGGGCGGGAAAAAGCCAGACTACCTGTCGGGCAACCTGACTTTGGACGCCATGATGGGGGCCGAACTGGTTTTCTCTGATGACCGGGAGGCCACGGCCAAACAGGTGATATCTGAGTATGAGGCCCGTGGCGAAAAAGTCTACTACATGCCAGCCGGCGGCTCCAGCCCCACGGGGGTAGCGGGCTATATCATGGCGGTGCCCGAACTGATGAAGCAGCTGGAGGAGCGGGACATCCATCCCAAATATGTTCTCTGTGCCGTGGGGTCTCAGGGGACCTTTGACGGACTTCTGCTGGGGGCCAAGTATTTCCACGCTCCCTTTGAGGTGGTCGGCGTTCCAGTGGCTCCCCTGAAGGAGCACCAGGAAGAGGGTATGGCTGCCTTTATGAATGAGGTGAGCCGGATCTATGAGATGGGGGTCACCGTTTCCCCTCATGAAGTCCGTCTCTTCACCGGCCCCGCCGACTGCCCCTATCCCGGGTTTGCCTACAGCGTCCCAGACCCCGCCACCCGCGCCGTCATGATGGAGGTCGCCAAAGAGGAGGGTGTCATTCTGGACCCCGTTTACACAGGAAAGGCCTTCCGAGGCATGTTGGACCTGCTGGATCAGGGAATTCTGGACGGAGACGTGGTCTTTGTCCATACCGGCGGCGCTGCGGCGGTATGGACCCAAGAACATCTAAACGCGGCCCAGGATGAACTGTACGCTAACTGTACTATCCGTGAGATATGAAAAGGAGGGAGCCACTATGCTCAGGGATAAAGACAAGGAGCTTCTGAAAAAGCTGGATTTGCCCTACCCCGCCGTGGCCGTCAAGTTCCGCTTTGAACAGCCCAATGTACCCCATTATGACGGTAAGGCCTTGGCTTTTTGTCAGTATGTCAAGTACACTCAGGATACCGGCAAGCACTTCTACATTGACGTTAATGATGACGAGTGCTACGGCAAGATGGTCCTGGGCATGATCGGCAAGCCCCCAGTCACCGCCAGCGGTCAGGCCGGCTACGACTTTGGCTGCTATAAGTCACCCGTTGGCTGTCAGCAGCTCTACCAGAAGATGCCCATTTTGGAGCCCAATACCATCCACTATGTGGAATACTGCCTGGCCACTGAGTGCGGCTTCGACCCCGATCTGCTCTTTTTCGTGGCCGGTCTGCCCCAGGCTGACGTTATCATGCGGGCCACCAGCTACATCTCGGGAGACCTGTGGGAGTCAAAGTCTTCCCCCGTCATCAGCTGCGGCTGGATGTACGCCTACCCCATCATTTCAGGCAAGGTTAACCACATCACCACCGGCTACTACCACGGCTTGAAACGCCGAAAGGCCTATCCCGCCGGCCTGCGCATGATTTCCATTCCTTTTCAGAAACATCCCGAGTTTTTTCAAGCCCTAGAGGAGATGGACTGGACCCTCATCGCCTTCCGGGAGGACGAGGAGAGTAAGGCCGCCCTGAAGGCCCGGATGTCCCACTGGCAGGAGATGGCAACGGCTACCGGAAGCCACGTAGATCTGCGTTAATTAATGTCTGCTAAACAACTCTCACCTCATTGCAAAGCAAGACTTTGCGGCAAATTTTCTGTATAATAGGT
>JBFWME010000083.1:0-9181 GCA_050251755.1 Lawsonibacter sp.
CCACCGGGATCTGAATCTCGCGGTTGTGTGTGAGAACATAGTCCGCAACGGCTCCAAGCGCTTTGATTGCGGCATCGTCCTCATAACAGATCGGCATGCCGCTGATATTTCCGCTGGTCATGACAAGAAAATTGAGCTCGTCAGAAAAAAGCAGGAGTTGAAGCGGCGCATAGGGGAGCATGACCCCAAGCCTGTTCTGTTTCGGCGCGATACCTTCCGGCAGATACTCCGGCACTTTTTTGCGAAGCAGTAGAATCGGTTTTCGGTTTCCGGTCAGAATTGCTCTCTCCCCATCGGATACCTCGCAGATTTTGCACACCGCTTCGACATTGCACGCCAGAATTGCCAGCGGCTTCTGCGGCCTGTGCTTCCGCGTTCGGAGCCGTTGCACGGCCACTGGGTCTTCCGCGCTGCAGCAGAGGTGGTATCCTCCAATTCCTTTTACCCCGAGAATTTTTCCCTGGCAAATCAGATCCCTTGCAGTTTTCGCTGGATCGGGCGAATCCACAGCGTTTCCATGGGCGTCCAGGAGCTTCAAAACAGGGCCGCAGTCCGGACAGCAGTTGGTTTGCGCGTGAAATCTCCGGTCTTTGGGGCTGCGATACTCGGCCGCGCACGGCCGGCACAGTTCAAATTCGGACATCGACGTATTCTCCCGGTCATACGGCAGGCTTCTGATGATGGAATACCTTGGCCCGCAATTGGTGCAGCTGATAAACGGGTACTGATACCGCTTGTCACCGGGCGTATGGAACTCTTTCATGCAGCTTTCACACACCGCAAGATCCGCAGGTAGGAAATTCGCGGTTTTAAGTTCCGTCATGCTTGTTCGAATGGAAAAATCGGAATAGCCGCAACATGGCTGCGCGCTCATCCGGAATTCGGCGATCCGGGCATTTTTCGGAGCTTCTCTTTGCAGCGCGTGGGCAAAGGCGCAGACTCTTTCCTCGCGCCCCTCCACATCAATGAGGACTCTGGATCCCTGATTCTCCGCCCATCCCTTCAGCCCAAGCCTGGTTGCCGTTCTGTAAACAAAGGGCCGGAATCCGACCCCCTGCACAATTCCGGTCAATGTGATTCGATATCGCACCCCATCACTCACAACCATCGCCGTCAATGCTTTTGATGATTGCCGTCAGCTTTTCATACGGCTTATGCTCCACATGGACGGTGGTCCAGGCGCCGAACATCACGCTGTCCCGGTCGATCAAATGGGATAGCAGATGCTCTCCCTCAATATGGCTGCCCTCGTCCACCTCGATCTCCAGTCCGTTTACCTTGGCAATTTTGTTTTGCCTGCAAAGGGCAACGATGGACTGATATATTTTTTCAATCAGATGCGTGTCATGCATGTTCTGCTTCCTCCTTTATCGTTAAGACCGCGTTTAGCACATCGGTGCAAATGGATTTGAAGCACTCCTGCAGCGGTGCGCTAAGATCAAAACCGAATCCGATCTCGGCCGCTTCAATCCCGATCAAATAACCCGGCGTCCGGGGCGCGTGCAGCTCAATCAGGTCGAGGAGGCTGAACTCATGCTGCGTCCGGATCTTACCGCGATTTTTCAGGGCATCGCTTAAACGCATGACGTCTATGCTTCCAGGCTCTTTGTTCTGGGCCATGGCGTCGACGAGAATCACAAAATCGTCCGGTCTGATTTCATCAAAGCAGCACTGAGCATCCGTTTCCCCAACGAATGATTCGATATCATACTCACGCAACCTGTTTTCAATGGCTTCCACAACCCGCGACCCGATTCCGTCGTCCCTCATGACAAGGCTGCCAATTCCGATGACCAAAACCCGTCTCATGGCACCACCTGCATGGTTTTGATCAGATTGCCCTTGGAATAGACATGTGTGGCGCAGGATACGCAGGGGTCAAACGAGCGAATGATTCTCCCAAGCTCCACCGGAGCATCGGAATTCCTGATCGTCGTACCGATCATGGCTTGTTCTCCCGGCCCCGGTAAATTGTCCCGGTCTCTGGTGGAAAGGTTCCAGGCGGACGGCGTGATGATCTGGTAAAGGGAAATCACTTGGTTTTCGATTCTGATCCAATGTCCCAAAGCGCCGCGCGTGGTGTCAATCAGGCCGGCCCCATAGGCACTCTGGGGAACCTCATATTCTCTTTGAACGCAGACGCCGGGGATGAGATTGTCCAGCAGGATCAGCATGATATCCGCGACTTTCTTCGCTTCCAGGACTCTTGCCAACGTCCGGTCCATGGTGGAGATCCCGTTCCGGTACTCGCCGCAAAGCCACATTCTGGCCAGCGGCCCCACCTCGTAAGGAAGTCCCCTGTACCGCGGCGCTTTCACCCAGGAATAGGCGTCGCTCTTTTTTCGGTCGGGTTCCGCAATCGGTTCAAAGGGCGTATAGGTTTCCCGCATTGCCGTGTACCAGGATGAGTAAATATTCTCGGTGATTTCTCCGGGATTTAGCTCCATGATTCTGCCGTCGCGGTATGTTGAGGGATTGACATAGAGCGTGCCCAGCCGTTCATAACCGTAAAAGCAGCCGAAGGTAAGCAGATTCCCGTAGCCTCGTCCAATTTCAAAATATTCCGGATAGGATTCGGCAACTGTATAGGCGTCCGGGATCATTTGATTGCAGATGAACTGCCTGATGTTTAGAAGCAGGGAGCGCAGCCGGGCTATTTTTTCCGTGGTAGCCTGCGTGGTGATCCCGCCGATGAAAACTCCATGATTGTGAGGCGCTTTCCCGCCTAAAATCGCCAGCATCTCATGCGCGTTTCTGCTGTATGTAAGAGAATCAAAATAATTCTTTACGATGAAATCGTTTTTCTGCTTTGGCAGTCTGAAGTCATTGTGATCTGTTTCAAACAGGGTGTTGCCCTCCGGCAGCTTGATGAAGTCGGGTGCGGTATATTGATAAAAATGCCGGATGTGATTTTGGAGGAACTCGCACCCGTGAATGATGTCCCGCAAATACCGGCCCTGCTGAGAGGCGACGACACCCAGCGCGTCCTCCAAGGCCATCGTGGAGGCCATGGAATGCGCAGTGGAACAAATTCCGCAGATTCGCTGCGTGAAATACACGGCGTCAAAGGGATTCCTGCCTTCCAGCATTTTCTCAAAGCCTCGAAAAAGCAGACCTTCTGTCCTTGCGTCCGTTACAATGTTGTGATCAATTTCGGCGTCTATTTCCATGAACCCGCTGATGCGGGTCACGGGATTAATGACCACTCTTTTCGTTTTGTTCACCTCTTTTCTGTGGTATCGTAGCGGAGAAACGGCTCCATTTTATCGGGGAATCCAAACATGGCGCAGCCGATGCAGGGACTGTCGTCTCCAATGGGCCAGTTCACGCCCTCGTTCCATTTCCGGATCGGGCAGTCTACCCTTGTGACCGGTCCTCTGCATCCGAGCTTGAACATACAGGTTTTTTCGCCCAGCTTTGAGGCAAAGATTCCTTGATCAAAGTACGGCCTTCTGGGACAAATATCATGAATTAAGGTGCTGTAAAACATAAGCGGTCTTTGTCTGGCATCCAGTTCCGGCTCGCCGAACAGCATGAGATAGGCCAGCGTCCCCATAAACCAGTCTGGATGGCACGGGCAGCCGGGCAGCTTGATCACCTTTCTGGAAAGCAGATCTTGAACCCCCACACATTCCGCCGGATTTGGCCTTGCCGCCGAAATGCCCCCGTCAGACGCGCAGGTCCCCACCGCTATGACATAGGCCGCCTGTTCGCCAAACTCCCGAACGGCCTCATATGCGGTTACCGGTTGGCCGTTCCGTCTTCCGATGATGTTGTACCGCCCGTTGTCTTTGGTAGACACCGCACCCTCAACGGCCAATATGTAGTCGCCGCCGGCCATGCTGAACAGCTTCTCCATGGCGGCTTCCCCCTCGGCGGCCATCAGACTGTTGTCATATATGAAATGTACCATTTGAGAGGCCAAACTTTTAAAATCCGGATTTGCCCCATCCAGAAGGGAGATGATGTTTCCGGAACATCCGGTCAGTTCAAGCCAGATCAGGTTTCGCTTTGGGATCCTGTTTTGCTTGACGGCGTCTATGGCCTTATGAACAAGTACGGAGGCCGTCTCCAGCCTCGCCGAAAAATTTGGGCAGCTGCTGCTTGTTTGATTCATCCTGTCATCTTCCCAACCACCTTTAATTTGCTGAGGATTGGCTGACCTGCGTGGCATGAGGCGAACTGGCTTGTCACGTCGGTGCCCGCCGTCAGTCCAAAATGGGTTGCTCCACCCCAGGCTGCCACATTTGATACGTCATATACCACACCGTCCACCGCCACATACGCGGAGTTTCCATTCCTGCCGTTATACTTTGACAGCTCCTCCCGTGTGAAAAATCTGCCGGCGCCGAGCTGAAGGCCGTTCGTGCTTGCACCGTTTTGTAACCCCTGCACCAACATAGCTATATTGGACAGATTCTTCCGCAGGCGGTTTAGTAACTTATTCTTGACGCAGGAGTTCGAGGTAGTATATAGGCAGTCAATTGTGTCGCCCATTTCGTTCAGGTTGTCATTTATTATACTTATGAAAATCTCACGGTCATTCATGCATGATTCTCCTTCTATGGTTATTCGGTTTTAATCCAGTATATTCATTGCAAAACGGATGTGTCTCAGCTCTGCTCGTAAGGGTCGGCACGAGAAGGCAGGAACACACAGGGAGTTTGAATTATAATGTGGATTCCGGACCGGAATTGCTTTGTCATAACGATCAACCAGGCACCAAGCAAATACCGCCACCTTCATTTGAGTGAAAGGTGGCGGTATCATGATAAACTATTCTGAATAATATTCTATTTTACCGAAAAAAGAAGCAAAAATGGTGTAAATCATGCTCACGCCCGTCAAGATAGGCGTTGCATGGCCGACCTCCAGAATAGAAATTATATAGACAATATGTTGTGCTTCGCCTTTTTGCACAGTGTGAGCAAACCTCAAAGTACAGCTGCACAACCGATGTCGACAACCTGTGACAGCCGGATTTTTTCAGTCCTTTGTGATTTTCACCCCAACGCCGTTGACTTCAACGCCCTCGTCGGCCGGAATGAGGATATAGTTTCTGCCGCCAATCGTCCTTGTTTCCACCAGATAGCTGCATTCCGGATCGACGGAGATTTTGACCTGGGGTGTGACAAGCTCAAATTTACCGCTGTCAATGATATTGCGCGGGTTGAGGGCGGTGCCGTCGCCAAATGCCTCCGAGCACTTTTCCCGAAATACTTGAACCTGCTGCTCCGGAATCCCGCTGCTCTGCAACATCTCCCCAACCTCGCGTGCCGTAAGGTCGAGCTGTTCCGGGTTTTTGCTCTCCTTATGCTGTTCAATGCGCTCTCGAATTTGCTCGTGCACTGCCTGTACCACATCATAGCTGCAGCCGTCCTCCAGCGCGTCGGTCAGCACATTTTGAAACGTCTCTTTTTGTTCGTCGGCCGACATGGGAGCCTCAGTATGGAACACGGCGTCGATGAATTCCCGGTGGATCTGCGCCGTGTTTTTGGAATAGAACAGCGCGTTATAGATGTTTGCCGTACGGTCATCAAAGGTGGGAAACAGAAAACCAAGCTCCGGCGGCGCAACAATCTGGTTCGTGGCATAACCGTGAAACTCGTTTTCCCCGGAGAAGTAGCCGAGCTCGGGCTTCCCGTCCCGAACAGGGCAAACAGCGCAAACGATGTACGTAAACACCGTATCGGAGGCATCCGCCTGGGTTTGGTCATCCTTCCCGCGGTAAGGAACATCATAGGCGTCGCTGGCCAGGAGGATCAAATAATTGCTGCCCTCCATATCCAGCGAGCCGATGACCTTCTGATAGAACTGTTCTCTGGCCTCGGCATTCCCAAGCGCAGAGCTTCTGAGGCTTGTCAGCAAGCGGTGCTCTTCGCTGTCCTGTACCTGCCCGGTAGAAAATACGATATCCATCAGGCTTTTCCCAAGGCCTCCGGACAGTGTTTTTTTGAACAGGCCCATATACTTTTCCAGCTCCAGCTCCGGCATAAACCCCAGCGATTCGTCCAGATACGAGACAATCTGTTTGCCGCTGTTGACGTAGCAGCCATAAATTCTGCTGATGCTGTTTTTATTGGGCGCCAGACGGCGGCGAATTTCATTGAGTTCTTTTTGATTCATAGGAAACCTCACTGTTTGAAATAAAATAGCCATTGGCACGGCAAGTACATGCGAATGGGGAATTTATTATATCACATGGAGGCTTCGAATGCTACACCCCGGTCGGCTCCTGAATCTACTGTCAACCGCAAACTCACAGAAAATCGTTGGGATGGCTTCATCCTCTTCGGGCACACTTTCTTAACCTGCGGTGATAGATGGGCATATCTTCTTCGGCCGCGGATACAGCCTCAAGTGCTCCGGCCTGAAGCATTTCTTCAATCCGCAGTGCCACCCAGGCATCCCCGATTCCAAGCTGGTATTTTCCAAGCACCCGCCCGATCACCCCCGCCTCCTGAAATTCGTCGTCCTCCGCCGCGATTTCACGCAGGATAAAGTCATCATAGAGCGTATCCGGCACACTGACCAGCCGACCGTTCAGCATGGCCCGCAACGGCGCGTTTTCGCCCTGAAGCACCTGCCAATCCAAGGCACAGCTTTGTCTGAATGCCGCCGGAACGGGGGTTTCCAATGGCAGATACCGATGCCACCCCTCAGGCTCTACCTCGCCCCATCCGCTTTTGCGTACCAGCCTGCCGGTTTTATCTGTTTCCCAATCCGGGAGCTTGACCATAAAAACCTGATGATCGGGGATTTCCCACCGGGTTAGCTGATCCATAAACCAAGAAAGCCCGCACAGTTCATCCGGCTGATTGCTGTACCAGATGCGAAGGGAGTCTCCTGCTTTTGCACGCTCCCGAACCATATTCAGATCTTCCTTGGCCTTTTCCAGTATCTGCTGAGACAGTTGATCACTCACATCTTTCGGATAAATATGGAATAAGTGTTCCAACGTCTGCTCCCGTTTTCTGCCGGGTTCCTTCTCCGAAATATCTCCAACGCTCAGATACAGATTAAATCCATAGATATCTGCTGGATTTCCGCCCAAGGGGATTGCAGTTTTCCACGCCAAGCGTGCTTTCTCCTCTGCTTCCCGCTGAGCCGTCTCCAACTCCTCTTTGGTTGGTTTGCTTCCATCCGAATGACTCACAATCACGGCGATGCACCCGCTCTGATCGGTTCCCTCGCCGCAGTGCTGTGCCACTTTAAGACTTCCGCAGGCACTATCGCTGAATAGAATTTCCATCATACTCATTGCTCTCCTATCTTGGATTTTACTGCAAAGGAATGAAATCAGCAGATTTCGTTCCACTTAAAAATTTTTTTCCGCCAGCCAGTGCAGAACTGCTTCCTGTGGGACACCCATTCGCACAGCGATTTGTTCCGGCGTCATGCCGCTGCCGCGAAAGCGCCGGGTCACCGCCGACAGCGCTTCTCCCACCTCGATGATATGGAAGTCAGGGTCGTAAAAGCGCACAACACGCTGCCCCCAGCTGTGCTCTTTAAGCGGATGGACATACCGGATGCCGGGATATGCCGCAAGTCTTTCAACGAAAGCATCCATATCCCCCTCTTCAAAATACAGTTCCGCGGCATTGCCGCCCGGAACAATCTCCGCCGCAGGCTTTTCCAGAAACGACGTCCAACTTTCTATCGTCTGCAGGGCGATACAGTCGGAGAGGGTGACGTTAGCACCAAAGTCTGCCGTTACCTCCATCCCCAAAAGGTCGCAGTAGAATTGTCGGGAGCGTTCCAGATCGCGTACGGCGATGAGCGTACAGGTGTATTTCATAACGGCACCTCGAAAAATTATAGTTTATTCCAGTATACCGTAAACTGTAAAAATCGCAAGGGCATATGATTCCACTCACTCATTCCACATGGTAAAAATGCCCAGGCTGGCTTCGCCCTGCTTGGCCAGAAAAACAACTGCTCGTTGAACGACGCAAGAAGGCGGAACCCAAAAGGGTCCGCCTTCTTGCGAAGCATGTTCTTTCCCTGTTTGATTACTCAGTCTCTAAAAATTTCATCAGAATCTGTGCAACCTCGGCGCGGGTGGCCGTTCCCTTTGGATCCAGAATATTTCCGGTCTTTCCGGACATCAGGCCCTGGTTCACGGCCCAGATTAGGCTTTCTTTTGCCCAATCAGAGGCAGAGGCGCCGTCGCGGAATGCGTCAAGAGATCCGGTTGCAGTTGTGCCCGGCTTCTTGTACTGCACATAGGAGTACAGGATTGCAGCCAGCTGCTCACGGGTAATCGAATCGTTGGGGCCGAACTGACCGTTTCCATAGCCGCTCACAATTCCTTTTTGCGATGCCCAGATAATTGCGTCGCTATACCACTGGCCAGCGGCAACATCGGTGAAGGATGCGCCGGAGGATGTGGGGGTCTGCTCGATCTTGTAGAGGATTTGTGCAATCATTGCTCGGGACAGCTCCATGTTCGGAGCAAAGGTGGTGGTTCCGGTTCCACTCATCAGACCCTGCTCCTGGACAAAGTCGACTGCATCATAGAACCAATCGCCCTTTTGAACATCGCTGTAAGGCAGCTTGGCTTCAATTGCGGCAAAGGCGCCCGTAATTGTAACCGCAGTGCTGGGCATTGTAAAGGTGTACTGTCCATTGCCCTTATCAGTCAGCGTGACTTCGGTGCCGGAAGCGGTGCTAACCTTCAGGCTCTTCAGCTCGTAGCCGCTCTTGGGCGTTACGGTGATTGTCACTGCCGTGCCGCTTGCTGCGGTGCTGATGTTAGCCGAAATGGTACCATTTTCCGTGGATTTCACGACAACGCTCTGCTTGGTGGAGGAACTTCCGGATCCGCCGGTGTGGGTGTTGGAAATGGGGTCAATCTTTACGGCATCGTCTTCCACAAACGCGGAGGGGCTGTAATACCGCGTAACCGTGCCATTTGAACCCTTCGCAAAGCTATAGTGCTCTAGGAAATCCCACATCATGGGTATATCGGAGGGGTAGCAGTTGTGGGAACGCAACAGACACTGCGCCCACTGGAACATAGGCACCTCGGTTCCGCTAACCGTCTTGCTCCAAGTGTAAACCTCCGGGTGACGGCTATCGACATTTGTAACCGAAGTAGCCTTATCCGCTGCAAAGGTAGCATTAAAGCCGTTCACTCCCAGCAAATAGGAGGCCCAATTCTTCAGATTCGTCGAGTCAA
>JBFWME010000084.1:0-4443 GCA_050251755.1 Lawsonibacter sp.
AACAGCACGGTGGGGCCAAAGGCGGCGCCAAAGCCGGCCCAGGCAAAGGAAACCACGCGAAATACCGAACTGCTTGGGTCGCGGGCCAGAAATGCCGCAATGAGGGCAATGATCACCATGGTGCTTCGGGCGACCAGAATGCCTTTTTTGCCGGTGAGCTTCAGCTTTAAAAACTCGGCGCCCAGGTTTTGAGACACGGAGGAGGAGGCGGCCAACAGCTGGGAATCGGCGGTAGACATGGTGGCGGCCAAAATACCGGCCAGGATGACACCGGCGATCAGCGCGGCGAAAACGCCATGTTGGCTGACAAGACTTGAAATACGCACAAGAATCGTCTCCGGGTCGGACAGAGACTCCAACACTCCGGCACGAGTCATGCCGTTGCCCGCCACGCCGATGAAGATCGCCAAGCTCATGGAGATCACAACCCAAGTGGTGGCGATTCGGCGGGACAGCTTTAGTTTGTCCTCGTGCTCAATGGCCATAAACCGCAATAAAACATGGGGCATGCCGAAGTAACCAAGGCCCCATGCCAGGATGGAGCAAATGGTAAGCAGGCTGTAGGGGTTGGCGCCGCCGCTTGCGGGGTTATAGATGGAGGTCAGGGACAGATAGCCGGCCATCGTACTGGCGTTATCCATCACGGCGTCCATTCCACCGGCCTTGGTGACCCCGAACCCGAGCACCACCACCAGAGCAATGGTCATAATGATGGACTGGATCAAATCGGTAAAGGAAGCGGCCAAAAAGCCGCCCATGACGGTGTAAATCACAATGACGGCGGCACTGGCCAGCATAGCCGTCAAATAGTTGATGCCGAACAGGTTGGAAAACAGTTTGCCGCAGGCGGAAAAGCCGGAGGCGGTGTAGGGAATGAAAAAGATAATAATTACCACGGCGGCGATTGCGGCCAGCAGGCTGCGGTCATCCCCCCAGCGCTTGGAAAAAAACTGAGGCACCGTGATCGCACCCAGCTTGTGGGAATACCGGCGGATGCGGCGAGCCACAATCAGCCAGTTTAAGTAGGTGCCGATCGCCAGACCGATGGCGGTCCAGCTGGCTTCCGCCAGGCCGGTGACGTAGGCTACGCCGGGCAGGCCCATGAGCAGCCAGGAAGACATATCCGAGGCCTCGGCACTCATAGCGGTGACAAAGGGTCCCAGCTTCCGCCCCCCCAGATAGAAGTCGTCCACCGACTTGTTCTTTTTGGAGTAGAGTATGCCAATCCACAGCATTACGCCAAGGTAGGCCATGATGGCAAGAAAAATTAACGCTTGGGTCATAGGTTTTCTCTCCTTTTCGCCCCCGGACACACAAACCGAGGGAACAATGTAGGTATTATACCATAAGAAAGGGCAGAACAAAATACAGAATCATGTATAGAACAAATTCTGTACATAATTCTGTATTTTTCTATAAGACCACTGGGATTTCAAGCATTTTATCTGTACATTTTCCTACGATAATATTTGTACACAATTCACAAAAAAGCTTTGCTTATTCGTCAGGAGCGAAAGCCCTGGAAAAACATAGGCATCATCGTTTGTCCGTACTGGAGGAGGGAATAATCTCCCCCGGACAGACACCAGTCATAAATCAAGGCCCGTTCACACAGAGCATATACCCGAACCATCTCGTTGACGGTGACATCGCCGCGCAGTTCGCCCCTCTGCTGGCCCTGGAGGACAATCTGACGCAGCAGCTTGTAGTAGGTCCGGTTGTGGTCCAGCAGGTGCTTGTCCCCACGGGTGATCAACTGGGAGGAGTACAACCGGGCCAACAGATCCAAGGCGATGGAGTTTTCAATCATCGCGAACAGCTCTCGATTCAGAACCATCAGCTGATCGAATCGATCCATGGCGGGATCCATGGTCTCCATCAGTGCCTCATATTTTTGGTCGAAGAGAAAGGAGACCGAGGACAACAGGGCGTCTTTGCCCTCAAAGTAGTGGTAGAAGGAGCCGCGGGAAGTGCCCGACGCGTCGATGATATCCTCTACCGTGGTGTTGTCGTAGCCCTGTTGATAAAAAAGCTGCCAGGCGGACTCGATGATTCTGCCCTTGGTGTTCCTGGTTTTCTTTTTGCCCATGGGAAGGCTCCTTTCTTCCTGTGCGGCGTGTTTCAGGCCGCAGCGGGTCGTCCTTTGACTCATTATCCGCAATTTTTTCAGCCTCGTCAACTCTTTTTCCGGACCTCTTGACAGTTTACATCCCTGCTTTGCTGTGATAAAATATCCGCAGCGCGAATTTTCAGCGGCCAATGGCAGACGGGCTGCGGCAGGCACATCCCTCACAATCCGGCATACGCCCGCAGCGGCTGTCGTTGGGGATTCCATTGCCGCCGATCCGATTTGAACCGAAGGGAGGACTCCTTGTGCACTACCATTTTTTCCCTATGATTGCTCGCATGCGGTACATCAACCGCTGGGGCCTTATGCGCAACACCGACCCGGAGAACATTCAGGAGCACTCCCATATGGTGGCGGTTCTGGCTCACGCCCTGGCGGTCATTCAAAACCGCTATTACGGTCCCCACGTGGATCCGGGCGCCGTGGCGGTAGCTGCTCTGTACCACGACGCCAGTGAAATTTTAACCGGGGACATGCCCACTCCAATTAAATATGACAATCCGGACATTCAGGCCGCATACAAGCAGGTGGAGGCGGTGGCGGAAAAGAAGCTGCTGTCCATGCTGCCGGAGGATCTGCGGGCGGATTTTGAGGCGGCCGTTACCATCCCCGACCCAGAGGTCCACGCGCTGGTCAAGGCGGCGGACAAGCTGTCTGCTTACCTCAAATGTCTGGAGGAGCTGAAGGCGGGCAACGCCGAGTTCCGAAAGGCAAAGGAGCAGACGTATACGGCCCTGTGCCAAAATCCTATCCCGGCCCTGAACTATTTTATGGAACATTTTTTGGAGGGCTTCGAGCTGACCCTGGACGAACTGAGTTAAACCGGTGGGCCGCAGACCGGGGTCACAACGTCAAACAAAATTCTGCCGGGCGACCTGGGGTTGCCGGGTGCCAAGGAAAGGACAAGATTCTATGAAAGCTATCGTTACCGTCATCGGCAGGGATAAGGTTGGCATCACCGCTGCCGTCTGCTCCCTGCTGGCCCAGCACAACATCAACATCCTGGACATCAGCCAGACCGTTTTACAGGAGTACTTCACCATGGTCATGCTGGTGGACACCACCGCCTGTACCGCCTCCATCGGAGAGATGTCCGATTTGCTGGAGCAGTCCGGGAAAAAGCAGGAGCTGTCCATCCGGATTCAGCGGGAAGACATTTTCAATGCGATGCATCGCATCTGAGCGGGGGGAAGAAACGTGCTAAATCAACATGAAATTATGCAAACCATCGAGATGATTGACCAGCAGCATCTGGATGTGCGTACCATCACCATGGGTATTTCCCTGCTTTCCTGCGCCCACAGCGACGTAAAGGTGGCCTGTGATAAGGTGTATGACAAGATTACCCGCTATGCCGAGCACCTGGTGGCCACCGGCGAGGCCATTGAGAAAGAGTTTGGTATCCCAATTGTCAACAAGCGAATTTCCGTGACGCCCATTGCCCTGGTGGCCGCGGCGGCGGACACCGATAACTACACGCCCTTTGCCGCGGCCATGGACCGGGCCGCACATACCTGCGGCGTCAATTTTATCGGCGGGTTTTCGGCTTTGGTTCAGAAGGGAATGACCGACGCCGACCGCAAGCTCATCGCCTCCATCCCGGAGGCCCTATCCACCACCGACATTGTCTGCGCCTCGGTCAATGTGGGTTCCACCAAGGCCGGCATCGACATGGACGCGGTGGGTTTGATGGGCCGGACCATCAAAGATCTGGCCAACCGCACCGCCGACCGGGGTGGTTTCGGCTGCGCCAAGCTGGTGGTGTTCTGCAACGCCGTGGAAGATAACCCCTTTATGGCCGGCGCCTTCCACGGAGTGGGTGAACCCGAAAAGGTCATTAACGTGGGGGTCTCCGGCCCCGGTGTGGTGCATCATGCCCTCCAATCCGTCAAGGGGGAGCCCTTTGATGTGGTGGCGGAGACGATTAAAAAGACGGCGTTCCGCATTACCCGTATGGGCCAGCTGGTGGCCCAGGAGGCCAGCCGCCGGCTGGACACCCCCTTCGGCATTGTGGACCTGTCCCTGGCCCCCACCCCCGCGGTAGGGGACTCGGTGGCCCGGATTCTGGAGGAGATGGGACTGGAGGTCTGCGGAACCCACGGAACAACCGCCGCGCTGGCTCTGCTCAACGACGCAGTGAAAAAGGGAGGCGTCATGGCCTCCTCCTCCGTGGGCGGCCTGTCCGGTGCCTTTATCCCCGTCAGCGAGGATGAGGGGATGATCGCCGCCGCCGCGTCCGGAGCCCTTACCCTGGACAAGCTGGAGGCCATGACCTGTGTGTGCTCGGTGGGCCTGGATATGATCGCCGTTCCCGG
>JBFWME010000084.1:4543-9173 GCA_050251755.1 Lawsonibacter sp.
CCTTTATCCCCGTCAGCGAGGATGAGGGGATGATCGCCGCCGCCGCGTCCGGAGCCCTTACCCTGGACAAGCTGGAGGCCATGACCTGTGTGTGCTCGGTGGGCCTGGATATGATCGCCGTTCCCGGGGACACCCCGGCCGAGACGCTGTCCGCCATCATTGCGGACGAGGCAGCCATCGGCATGGTCAACACCAAGACCACTGCCGTGCGCATCATTCCCGCCCCCGGATGCAAGGTGGGCGATACGGTAGAGTTTGGCGGCCTGCTGGGCTCCGCCCCGGTTCAGCCCGTCCATCCCTTCTCGTCCAAGGAGTTTGTTGCCCGCGGCGGCCGGATCCCGGCACCCATGCACAGTCTGAAGAATTAAGCGCTGCCTGCTCGATATGAGGACCCGACCGCCGCATATTACGGGTGCGGCGGTCGGATCAGATTGTCGAAAAACCCTCAATCCGAAGGGCTCGGAGGGAGGGATAATAGGAAAGGGAACCGTCAGGGTTCCCTTTCCTGTCCAATCAACACAAATCTCATAACTTTTTTATGAGTTATGAGATTTGTTTCAGCCTGTCGAGAAAGTCCTTTGGACTTTCTCGACAGGCTGACCCGACCGCCGCATATTACGGGTGCGGCGGTTGTTTTTCGTTACCAGAACTTTTTCTTTTTCATGATCCACAGACAGAACAGCACAACCAGGACGCTGACCACGATGATGGCCGGATAGCCGTATTTCCAGGTCAGCTCGGCCATCCCAGAAAAATTCATGCCGTACCACCCCACCAACAGAGACAGCGGCATAAAGACCGTGGTGACCACGGTAAGAATCCGCATAATCCGGTTTTGCAGGATGTCGATCTCCGCCTGAAACAATGCCTGCACCTGAAGGCTGTATTCCCGTAAAAGCTGCGCCTCGTTCCGCAGCCGGTCGACCCGCTGTTCCAACATGCGGAACAGCCGCTGCTCACTGTCGGAGAAAAAACCGTTTTCATTTTCCTGAAACTCACTGACCACGTCGTACAGCTGGGCGTAGTACCGGTTCCACCCTAAAATCTCCTTGCGCAGCATGGCCGTTTGAGCGTTAAAATTGTCCAGTTTCCCGGCCAGCACTTGATCTTCCATCTGGGCCAGTTGATCCTCTAATTCCTCCAGATGATGCAGATCTTTGGCCATGAGAAGAGAGAAGAAGTCATAGAAGAACCGGCCTACGCCTCCTTCTGGCCAACACCGTTCCTTCGCCAGCCGTTTTACCATGGACGAGGCAGCCTCGGTGTCATCACACAGCACCGCCCGGTCTTTTGTAAGCAGGTATCCGAAGACGATTCGTTCTCCGCTTTTGGTGTAGCGTGGTGTGACCACGGTGCCGCACAGGCAGTCTCGCCGCACCTCTGCCTTGCACACGCGGGCGTCCCGGGCGGGGGGGGTGTGGTGAAGAACGTGCTCCAACCCGGGAACAGCTGGCGGCTGGGTCAATTCTTCCGAGGTCAGCAAAAGCAAAATTCGATCCCCGGGTTCCGGCTGGCGGGTCAGAGGGACCAAGGTCTGACCAATTAAATAGGTGTCCATGGAAGCCTCCCAAGTTTCATTTTCCTTATTGTAATGCGGGAACCGCGAAGACGCAAGGGGGGACTTGTCCCCGTTGGTCCTTTGTGCTAAGATGTGGAACAGAAGAGTAAGGCGAAGGAGAACGGCCATGTATATCAATCCCACGCGCTACACTACCCGGCCCACCGACCAGCGCATTCCCCAGGAGCTTGCCGTTTATGACAGGCTGGATGAGCTGGGCATACCCTATGTCCGGGTGGATCACGAACACGCCGATACCATTGAGTTTTGTGAGAAGGTGGAGGAGGTGCTGGGCAGCAAAATTTGCAAAAATCTGTTTTTATGCAACCGCCAGCAGACGGAATTTTATCTGTTGATGATGCCGGGGGAGAAACCGTTTAAAACCAAGTATTTATCCGCTCAGCTTGGCTGCTCCCGGCTGTCCTTTGCCGATGCGGGACACATGGAGCAGTATCTCCAAACCGTTCCCGGGTCGGTGTCCGCGCTGGAGCTGCTCTTTGACACGGAACACCGGATTCAGCTGGTGATCGACCAAGATCTGATGGCAGATCCCCGCATCAGCGGGCACCCCGGCATTTCCACCTCCACCCTGCAGTTGAAACGCGAGGACCTTTTGAAGTTTGCGGCCTCCACCGGCCATGCCCCAATTTTTGTGGATCTGCCCACCCCGGAACCAGAAAAATAAAACAGATTCGGTCTCCCAAACGGGAAGACCGAATCTGTTTTTCTTAAGCTTTGCGGATGATTCCCATGGGGGTGCACTCGCTGGACTGCCCCAAAGGGTTATCCCCAAGGATTTTGGCCAATTGAAGCATGGAAGGCTCCTTTTGGGAAAAGCCCAGAATGTTGGCGCCCAGATCATTGATGTCCACAATGGCGACCGGATAGCCGAGGGCCTGAGCCAACCGCTTGGAGGTGCCCATAGGATTGGCAGGGGTAAGAACCACATAGTGGTCGTAGGGGGGGATCGTGCCGTCGGTCGGGCCGTCGATGCCCCGGGCCTTGGGGCCGGCGGCGAGGTAGAACCAGCCCTTTTTCCCAAAAAGTTTGCCAATCACGCTACAGAAAGCGGCAAAGAGGATACGCAGGGTACCGCATTCCTGAAGGGCCATCTCCATTGTCTCGGGGATGCCCAGGCCAATGCCGGCGGGGGTCTTGGTGACATAGCGGCTCAAGGTCACGGCCAGCTTTCGGGGCTTGATGTTTTCCATGGGGATGGCCCGGTTTTGGGTGCAGGCCACCGCCTTTTCTGAAATAAACAGAATATCGCCCTTCTGCATCTGGTCCTTGGGGTACTTTCTCACCACATCGGCCATGTCGTCGTCCTTGGTAATCAGGTGGGTTTTTACGGGAATTCGCATATAGTCCACCCCGTCCACCGTGCGGATCAGGTGTTTGCCCGGGTTGGCGGTGTAAGTCATTTCCTCGCTCATTGGTAAAGTGCTCCTCTCAAAACAGGGCGGGTAGGCCCGTCTCAATCATTCTTGCCAAAAGATAGACGCATCATAACGTGTCCCGGGCGCTTTTTCCAAAATAATGGTGCTCCGGAGACGAGTTGTCCCTGCCGGGGCAATCGCTGACATTATAGCACCCGGCAGGCAGGGTTTCCACCGGTTTTGAAAAAAAGTTTTTTTAGACCAAATTTCCGCGCAGAGAGTTGCCCTCCATCCGGTCGGCACGAACCATGCGCACCTGGTTGTGAAGGGGCGCTTCACTGGAAACCGCCACCTCGGTATATTGGGTGGTGTGGCCATGCCACAGACCGTCCCGCTCCTCCTCAAACAGGACGGACAGGGGCTGTCCCACCCAGTGCTGCAGATAAGCCTGCTCCATCCGGACGGCTACCTCCGCCGCCCGATGGGCCCGTGCTTCCTTTACGGCATTCGCCACCTGGCCCGGCATTTTGTCTGCCGGGGTGCCGGGGCGCCGGGAATAGGGGAAAATGTGCATGGCGGAAAAGGCACACCGCTGGAGAAACGCCAGGGTCTGCTCAAATTCCGCCTCCGTCTCACCGGGGAAACCCACAATCAGGTCGGTGGTAATGGCCGGAGCGTCAAAATGCGTGCGAAGAAGGGCAACGCTTTCATAATACCGGGCCGTATCATACTTTCGGTTCATGCGTCGGAGCACGGTGTCGCAGCCGCTCTGCATGGACAGATGAAAGTGGGGGCACAAATTGGGCAGCGCCTTGGCCCGAAGACAGAAGGATTCCGTTATGGTTCGGGGCTCCAGAGAGCCCAGGCGGATGCGGCAGTTTGGAGCCGCCCGGCATACTTCCTCGACCAGGTCGATCAGGGAAGCGCCCTCTGGAAGGTCCTGGCCCCAAGAGGAGATTTCAATGCCGGTGAGCACCAGCTCCCGATAGCCCTCCTCCGCCAGCAGAGCGGCCTGAGCCCTGGCCTCGGCCAGAGGGAGGGAACGGATCGGCCCGCGGGCATAGGGGATGATGCAGTAGGAACAGAAGTTGAGGCAGCCGTCCTCGATTTTTAGCATCGCCCGGGTGCGGCCCTCCAGGCCGCCGGCGGGCAAAACTTCAAAGGAGCGGCGTTTCATGGCGTTGTCCAGAGCGGTAATGGGCTGCCGCTCCTGCCAGGTGCGCTCCAGCAGCCGGACAAAGCCGATGCGGTCTCCGGTACCAGCCATCAGGTCGATGGACAGCCCCTCCATGTCCTGGGGGTGGGTCTGGGCATAGCAGCCGCAGACGGCCAGAATGGCATCCGGAGCCGCCTTTCTGGCGCGGCGGATGATCTGGCGGGATTTTTTGTCACTCACCGCCGTGACGGAGCAGGTGTTGATGATGTAGGCGTCGGCCTCCCCGTCAAAGGAGACCAGGGTGTGGCCGCGCTCGGTCATCATCTGCTCCATGGCTTGGGTCTCGTACTGGTTGACCTTGCAGCCCAGGGTATAAAAGGCGACTTTCATGCTCCACACTCCGTTGCTGCGGTGGGCAAAGAAAGCTCCGCGCCGCCGCGGCGGACGCCCTGGCTCTGGGCGTGTTCGATCTGGTCAAAGGGAATCGGCATGGTTGTCTTCCTCCTGGTGTGGTTGATTGAGCGGCTGCGCCGCCGGATC
>JBFWME010000085.1:0-9152 GCA_050251755.1 Lawsonibacter sp.
AGACGGACGGAAGCGGAGACCCCATCCAGGCCATGGATGAAAGCGGCAATCCCGTCTGGCTGACGGATGAAACAGGCGCCCCCCTCTATCTGGATCAAGACGGTAATCAGACCACGCAGGAAACGGATTCTGAGGGTAATTTCAACACGCCGATCCCGGTTTATGAGATGGTCAATGTCATCCAAGACAGCGATATCTTTGAGACCTATTGGAATTCCATGACCCAGGAGGAGAAGCTTGCTCTGCTGGATCTGGCGTGGGATCTGGCACATTATCCCCAGCCCAGAGACGACACCACACCGCCCAGAGATCTGAACCTGCACATTGGACAGTCCACCGGGGAAAGCTACCTGCTGAACACCGGGGATATCCATGTGACTCAGGACACCGGAACCTTCACTGCCGCCGAAGTGGTCTCCACCCACGGCGACGTGACCATCATCTCCCAGAGCATTGCGGGGGTGGCCGCGGAGCAGAAAGAAGAGATCACAGACGAGTACGTCCTCGGACAGTATGCCCAAAAGCTGGTGGGAGAGAAGCTGGTGGGCGAAACGGCTCAGTATGGCACCGACGCCAATGTCTATGGCGAAGAGATCACGCTTGCGGCGACCGCCGGAGACATCACTGGATTGACTACCGAGCAAAGAAGCTGGCCGGAGACCACCATCGGAATCATCGAGAACGAAGACAATCCCCCAACGAACTATCCGGCCTCCGGCACCTGGAGCATGACCCGGGACACGGACGGGAAGATCGTCATGATCTTCGTCATCGACTACACCGCGGTCCGTGATGTGGATCTGGAGTCCGCGGGCAAACTCAACGCAACGGCCGCCGGAAACATTCAAATTGCGGAACTGACCGGCGACATGGGTGTGGATCACGTCAAGGCAGGCGGCACCGTCAGCCTGACGGCTCCGGGGAATATCCTGGATGTCCGAACACACGAAGCCATCGCCAACATCATCGCCGGCTTGGGGGACAGCGCGCTGACCGCCGGCGGTACCATTGGCGCCGGTCCGGAGGATCGGATCGACGTGAAGGTGGACGGCACCCTGTACACGGACGCCCAAGGAGATGTCAACCTGAACGCCATCGAGGACCTGAATCTGGTGTCCGACAGCAAGAATGGCCAGGTAAATGTGGACGGAACCGGCGATCTGAACCTCCGCAATACCGGCAAGTACCACGATGATCTGACCATCGGCGCCATCCAAGCGCAGGGCGATGTGTCCATCACGGCCGAAGGCGGCATTGTCCTGGGCGATCGGCTGGGACGGCCCGCCCAGATCGAGGGAGTCAGCATCTCCATCATGGCCAAGAACGGCAGCGTGGGGGACGCGGAATATCCCGTCGTCGTGGATACCGACTCGGTTCAGGGCGGAACGCTCTCCGTCCGCGCCACCAATGGAACGGTCTTTGTGGATGAGCTGGATGGCGATGTCCTCATCGGTACCATTCAGGCTTCCGGAGATGAAACGAACGGAAAGGGCGAAATCCAAATTACAAGCCCTGGCTCAATCACCGTGGGCACCGTTGCCTCCGCGGGCGGAGGAAACGTGACCTTGACGACCCAAAACGGAGCAATGATCGAGAGTGCAAAGATACCCAGTGATACCATCCGGGCCGCCGCCGAAGCCATCCTTGCAGCGGCCCAGGCACAGGCCAAGGCCGACGCGTTGCAGGATCAGTGTGACATTCTGGCTCGTTATGTGATCCTTTTGAATCAGGCCAAGATTGAGCTGGAAACGGCGAAGGCCAATTTGGACCAGAGCAAAGCGGAACTGGCTGTCGCCCAGCAGGATCTGACCGACCGGCAGGCGGAGCAGACGCAGGCAGCGCAGGATGTTGCCGACGCGGAACAGAATCTTGCTCAGGCTGAGGCGGAGCTGGAAACCGCCAAACAAACACAGACCGAGAAGCAGGCTGCGCTGACCGAAGCCAACGACGAACTGGTGCAGGCTGAGACAGAGCTGGAAGCGCTGAAACAGGCAGATCCGCAGGATGCGCAGGCAATTGAGGCGCAAGAGTTGGTGGTTGGCCAGGCACAGGACGCAGCGGGCCAGGCGCAAATCGAAGCGGAGCAAGCGGAGGATGATGTCACAGCCGCTCAGACCGAAGTTTCGAACCGCGAAGGAACGCTGGAAACGGCAAAATCCGATCTGGAGACGGCGAAGACGGCCACGGCCGATGCACAAACTCAGGTAAAAGAAAAGGAAGCCGCCGTGGCGACACGGGAAGCCGAGGCAAAGGCAGCCATCGCAAAGGCTGATACCGACACCTTCGGCAAGGTCAGCGGGCTGAAGGATGCACCGAGCATCGAGGACGCCATCACCGCGGTCAGCGGTGAGCTGGGAACCAAGCAGACCGAGCTGAGCAGCAAGCAGACGGAACTGAGCGACGCACAGGCGCAGGCGCAGAGTCTGCGTGATCAGGCAGATGTTCTGGCCGGAGCGGCGGTGCCTTCCGGAATCATCGCCGAAGGGGATCTAAACCTGGAACTAACCTTGGCCGACGGCGGAACGGTCAGCATTGGCGAAGCGGACAACGCCCTTGGCACAACGGTGGGCGGAAAGCTGAACGTCTCTACGGGTGAGAATACCAGCCTGGCAGACGTCTATCTGGAAAGCGGCAGTGATCTGGAGTTGAATCCCATTTCGGCATCCGGTCAAATCCGCATCGACTCTCTGGGCAGCATCACCGGTACCGGAAACAGCAACACCATTACGGCCGCAGAGACGATTTTGAACAGCGTCCATGGAACCGTCGGCACCTCGGCCAGCAGCCCGCTTCGCACCTCGGTTGACCAGGTGACCGCTTCCGGTGAGCATGTGTGGATCCGCAATGATAAGAGCCTGGCAGTGGGTACCATGGTCGGCGGAAGCGTGGGCCTGACGGTAAGCGGCGACGTGACCTCCGGCACCCCGATGGGCGGAGACAGCAACATCGTGGCGGATGACCTGAACATTAAGGCAAATAGCAACATCGGCACGCCGGACGACCGTTTGATAGTCGAGTCCGGGGAGATCAGCACAGACTCCGACAATGCCTTCCTCGGCAGTGAAGGGAATCTTGTGGTGGATCGGATCACGGCGAGCGGCACGGTGGATCTGAGCTCCGGCGGTATTGTTTCCGACAAGGGAACGACAACCGCGATTGATGCAAGCCAGCTGAAGATTGATGCGGGAGGCGGAATCGGCGCCGCGGATCAACCCCTGAATGTCAGCGTATCGGGCCAGGTGACAGCGGAGGCCGGCTATGGAACTGCCCACATCAAGAACAGTTATACCAGTGGCGTTGGCGGCGGCGGTGGCGGCGGTGGTATCCCCGGAGCGATCACGCTGATTCATGAACCCACCGGCGTTCGGGTGTCCGGAACCATCGGAGAGGATGCCATCCTGAGCGTGACAGATCCTGCGGCTAACACCGAAGACGCGGCCTATCGCTACCTGAATCAGATTCGTCCGGATAAGGCGTTGGCATACTACCAGATCAAGCTGGAAGGCACCTTTAGTGGAAAGCTTACCGTGCAGATCCCGGTGGATACCAAGTATGAGGGCAAGGAGCTGACCGTGATCACCTGCCTGAATGGAAGGCTGACGACGGAAAATCTCACCGTGAAAGACGGCTTTGTGACCTTTACCACAGAGACCCTGTCCAGCTACATGGTTTTGGACGGCAAGTATACTGTGACGACCTATGGGAAGGGACAGTTCGAGACCAGCAATGGCGTGGAGTACCCGCTGGGCGCCAAACGCTTTGCAGATGTGGCGATGACCGATTGGTTCTATCCCTATGTGGCCTACGTCTCCTTCCTGGGCATGATGGCCGGTGTCTCGGATACCGAATTCGCACCCAACAGCACGGCCACCAGAGGCATGATGGTCACCATTTTGTACCGTCTGGTAGGCGCTTCGGACACAGTGGGTGACAATTCCTTCCGGGATGTGGCACCGGATAGCTGGTATGCCAAGGCAGCGGTCTGGGCCAAACAGCAGGGTGTCACCGCCGGATTCGAAGATGGAACCTTCCGTCCGGATGCGAGCATTACCCGAGAGCAGTTTGTAACCATGCTTTACAGCTATGCCAAGAATCAAGGGTACGACGTCAGCGCCCGTGCCGACCTGAGCACGTTCCAGGACAGCGGAGAAATCTCCGGCTTCGCCAAAGAGGCGATGAGCTGGGCGGTTGCAGTGGGTCTGGTAAGCGGCAGAAGCGATATCATGATTGCTGCCCGGGATACGGCGACCCGCGGGGAACTGGCCGTCATCATTCAACGGTTTACCGAGTGCTACGGCCCCAAGAGTCTGATCATCAACGAAAGTCTCTTGGAATCCGGCAAATAGAATGCACGAAACCGGGGCGCCATCCATAAGATGGCGCCCCGGTTTTTTTCGCTTGCAGAAATTGTTGATGGTATGGCGGCGGACTGCATTCCATGCCTGTGTTCGACATCGTTTTTTGTTGCCTCTGTCGGCATTGCAGTCCATACGGACCGGCAACAGAAAAGGGAGATTTGCCAGGCGGAATCATACGAAATATGAAGCAAATGGCCTGAACCTGAAAATTCTCTTACATTTTCATGCAAAATGTGTTATAATAACATGAAAAGAATGTGTTTTGACATGAAAAGGAAATAGGAGGATACCAGGAGATATGGGCAGGATGTATCAAATTGGAGAGCTTATTGTCTATGGAGCGGAAGGGGTCTGCCGGGTGGAAGAGATTGGTCCGCTGGACATACGGGGAACGCAAAAGGGCGTGGACTATTACACACTGTCCCCTCTATACCGGGACGGAAAAATTTTTACCCCGGTGGATACTACGGTCTTTACCAGGCCGGTTATTACCAAAGAAGAGGCCAATGCGCTGATTGCCCAAATTCCGGATATTCCCACCGAAATTTATGAAAATAGCAACCCCCGCCTGCTGAATGAGCATTATCAGACCTATCTGAAGAATTACGACTGCGTGGATTTGATTCGGCTGATCCGGGCGATCTATGCCAAGGAACGAAATGCCGCCGATAAAGGGCGGCATTTGGGCCAGGTGGACGAGCGCAGCGTAAAGCGGGCAGAAGAAATGCTACACGGGGAGCTGGCGGCGGTGCTGGAGATCCCAGTGGAGGACGTAAAGGACTATATTTTCCGGGCTGTGGAGGACCTTAGCCGGGAAACGGATGGCGTGTCAGAAGATGAAAGCCATTCTGAGATTCTCTGACGTTCCACGGGTCTGTGGCTCGGCTGAGCGATGCAAGGAGGAAACAAGTATGAAGAAATCGGTGATTACCGTCAGTCGGGAATTTGGTAGCGGGGGCAGGAGCATTGCCAAGGAGCTGGCTCAGCGCCTGGGTTGGGATTATTATGACAAAGAACTGGTCAAGGAGGTAGCGACCCAAACTGGTTTTGCCCCCAGCTTTATCGAGGATCGCGGAGAGTTTGCCTCTTCCAGCAACGCGCTGTCTTACGCTTTGTCCGGACCGGGAATGCCCGGTGTAATGAACGGCATGTCCGCCTCCGACTTCCTGTGGTGTATTCAGCGGGATATCATTTTGAAGTTGGCGGAAAAAGGAAACTGTGTGATTTTGGGCCGCTGCGGCGACTACATCCTGCAGGAGCGGGAGGACTGTGCGCACATTTTTATTCATGCACCAATCGCGTTTCGGGCAGATCGTATTATTCGGCTCTATGGCGAATCGGAGCGCAGCCCGGAGCAGCGCCTTCAGGAGAAGGATAAGAAGCGCCGAGTCAACTATAAGCACTACACCGGCCGGGAATGGGGCCGCTCTCAAAATTATCACATGACGTTAGACAGCGCCGCGCTGGGTGTGGAACGTTGTCCGGACATCATCCTGAATGCGTTGGAGCTGGGCTGAAAAATTCGACTGGTATTTTTTAAAAAGATTTCGTATACTAGCCCTTGTCTAAGAACGGGGGCGCGCCTCAAGGGCGGGACTGCTTCCAGCAGTCCCGCCCTTGAGGCGAATGTTACGTTGAGAAATGGAGAAGCCGCTATGAACAAACGGACCCTGGGCCATGTGGCCGCTTTGTTTACCATTTTAAACTGGGGAACTACGTTTATTGGGACCAAAATTTTGCTGCGTGCCTTTACGCCGGTGGAAATTTTGGTGTTTCGGTTTCTCTTGGGCGTATCCGCCCTTTTTATAGCCTGTCCCCATCTGCTGCGGGTGCGGAACCCCCGACAGGAGCTGACCTTTGCAGCCGCTGGTCTGTCGGGAGCCTGTCTGTATTACCTGATGGAGAATGTTGCGCTGTCTTACACCACGGCGGCCAACGTGGGAGTCATCGTCACCGCTGCTCCGCTGTTTACCGCCCTGATCGCCTGGAAGTCGGATGGGGAAGGGAGGAGACCCAGCGGCCGATTTTTCCTGGGGTTTGTCACCGCCATGGCAGGCATCTGCCTGATCAGCTTTACCAGCCTGTCAGACGTGTCCCTGGACTGGAGAGGAGATCTGCTGGCGCTGGGGGCGGCCGCGGTGTGGGGGGTCTACTCTACGCTGGTCAAGCGGATCAGCGCCTTTGGCTATTCCGTTCTTCAGACTACCCGCCGTACCTTCTTATACGGGCTTTTGTTTATGATCCCAGCCGCGCTGGTAATGGACTTTCAATGGGACCTGTCCAGATTTGAAAACCCGGTTTATACCGGGACATTCCTCTACCTGGGCCTTGGGGCCTGCGCGCTGTGCTTTGCCACATGGGGGTTTGCCGTGAGTGTGCTGGGTGCGGTAAAAACCTGCGTGTACATATACCTGTCTCCGGTGATCACGCTGATCTGCTCTGCGCTGATCCTCCACGAACGAATCACGGGCGCCGCGCTGGCCGGAGCCGGGCTGACGCTGGTTGGGTTGATTGTTTCCCAGTGGGACAGTCTGAATGACATAAAAGACGAGGGACAAGCCGGAATACCAGAAGAAATGCAGGCTTTCGGGCTGCCGGAGCTCAAAGAATCTGACGATAGATGAAATGAAATCAGGGGATCACAGGCCTTCGATCATATTGACGCGCAGGTATCCGCCCGCTAAATTGGTCTCTTCGATGAACTGGGGTACGGCGGGGATCAGAATCTCACGGGTACCACCCCGGACAACATAGACGTTGTTGGCGGGCAGATAGAGAATGTCTGCGATCTTGCCCAACACCTGCTCCGATTGGGCATCCCTTACCTCAAGCCCCATCAGGTCGGCCAGGAAGAAACTTCCCTCGGGGAGGTGTGCGTCGGCCCGGTCGATCGAAAGAATGGCGTTGCGCATGGCCAGGGCGCTGGGGACGTCGGTGACCCCCTGCAGTTTCAGGATGACCATGTTTTTGTGAATGCGGGCCCGTTCCACTTGAATGGGCCAATGGGACTTGTCCACATAGAGTGTTTGGAAGCGGCACAAAAACTCAGGGGAGTCGGCCCAGGGCTGTACCCGAACCTCGCCCATGATCCCATGGGTATTGGTGACCTTCCCCACTTCTAAATATTGTTCCGGCATACGTTTAAATCCCTCCATCATATCATAGGTGAAACCAACGGTTCTGGTTGGGCGCGAAAAGAAATTCATTGAGAAAAAACAAAGGCGCAGGGAATGATCCCGCGCCTTTGTTTTAGTCCACAATCTCTACAGAGACGCGTTTGCCCAACCGCTGGGCCATGGAGCGGATCAGGATACGGATTTCCTTGGCAATGCGGCCCTGACGGCCGATTACCTTACCCATATCCTCGGGAGCAACCCGAAGCTCCAATACGGTCTCGCCGTCGCCCTCAACCTCGTTGACGGAGACCTGTTCGGGGTGCTCCACCAGATTCTGGGCCACGTAGGTCAGAAGCTCTTTCATTGCGTGTAAAACCTCCAGCCTTACAGCGCGCCGGCTTTTTTCAGCAGGTCACGGACAGTCTCAGTAGGCTGAGCACCGGTTTTGATCCAAGCCTGAGCGCGGTCTACGTCTACCTTCAGATCGGCGGGGCTGACGACAGGGTTGTAAGTGCCGATCTCCTCGATGAAACGGCCATCGCGGGGATAGCGGGAGTCAGCCACCACGATGCGGTAGAAGGGGGCCTTTTTGGCACCCATACGGCGCAGTCTGATTTTGACCATTTATATTCACCTCCAAATGAATTTGTAACAATATATGGAAAGCGTGTTCCACGCTTTGCCAGCATTCCAAAGGGGCGGCCGCAGCGAGCCGTCCGGTGATTCCATGGGGTCAGAAGGGCATTCCGGGCATTCCACCGCCCAAACCCGGGAAACCGGCGCCGCCTTTTTTGCCCATCATTTTCCGCAGATTTCGGGGCATTTTGCCGCCGGAGAACTGCTTGGTCATGGCCTGGAGCATTTCAAACTGTTTCAGCAGCCGGTTGATATCCACAACCTGGGTGCCGGAACCGGCGGCAATGCGTTTCTTTCGACTGGAGTTGAGCACGCCGGGGTTCTCTCGCTCGTAAGGGGTCATGGACAGGATGATGGCCTCCATCCGCTGGAGAAGCTTTCCATCCATGGTGGCCCCCTCCAAATCAGAGGCCTTGACGCCCGGAATCATTCCGGCCAAATCGGACAGAGAACCCATGTTTTTTAGTTGGGCCATCTGGTCGTAAAAGTCGGTCAGAGTAAACTTGTTTTTGCGTAGCTTTTCCTGGAGTTCCAGCGCCTTTTTTTGATCAAAGGACTGTTCCGCCTTTTCGATGAGGGAGAGCATGTCACCCATGCCCAGAATACGGCTGGCCATTCGATCGGGGTGGAAGACCTCGATTTGATCCAGCTTTTCCCCCATACCCACATATTTGATGGGCTTGCCGGTGACCGCCTTGATGGACAGCGCCGCGCCGCCCCGGGCATCACCGTCCAGTTTGGTGAGCACCACGCCGTCGATCTCCAGTGCGTCGTCAAATGCCTTGGCGGCGGTGACCGCGTCCTGGCCGATCATGGCGTCCACCACCAACAGAATTTCGGTGGGTTGAACGGCGGCTTTGATGTTGCGCAGTTCGTCCATCAGTTCCTCGTCCACATGGAGCCGACCGGCGGTGTCCAAAAATACCATGTCGTTGCCGTGCTTGACGGCGTGTTCTACGGCGGCTTTGGCGATGTCCACCGGGTTCGTCTGTCCCATCTGGAAGACCGGGATCCCCAGTTGTCCGCCCACTACCTCCAGCTG
>JBFWME010000086.1:0-8974 GCA_050251755.1 Lawsonibacter sp.
CCGGCGCGATCCGGCACGGAGTCGCCCGCGCCCTGCTCCTGGTCAACGAGGAGTACCGTCCCGCTCTGAAGGCCGCCGGCTTCCTGACCCGCGACCCCAGAATGAAGGAGCGCAAGAAGTACGGCCTGAAAGCCGCCCGCCGCGCACCCCAGTTCTCCAAGCGCTGATTTCACTCAAAAACCCTGCAGCCTCAATGGCTGCAGGGTTTTACTATGTCCTTTTTTGTTTCGCAGTCTTGCGGTTCGGTGCGAAATTTTGAGGTTAAACTTGAGGTTAATTTTTTACCCGAATAAGAAACAGCAGATTTACACAGATAGGCCGTCAACTCCACCGCCTGGTATAGCCCAAAAAATATTTCGGCGGCAGGAACCTTTTCCCAGTTCCATCGTCATTCATAATTGAACCGGAATGTAGAACGGGCAATGAGCTCGGGAAAGGAAGATTCAATCGATGAAAAAAAAGTATCTGAGTCTGCTGCTGTGTGCCTTGCTGACGCTGGGTCTGTGCACACCAGCCTTTGCAGCTGACGAAAGCCTGGAGGAGGAACTGACCCGCGTCACACTGGCTGTGAAGAACACCATTTCCATTGGTGACCAGTACACCGACTTTACAGGCAACGTGGATGACATGGGCGCGCTTCGCTATTGGTCGCTGAATTGGTCGGATGAAAACGGAGATAGTATCCGGGTTCTGGCCACCGATGCCGGTAAAGTGATGCAGTACAGCGCTAACTCGTCCGGCCCCATAGGACCTCTGATGAGCGGATCATTTGATCCTACATTTTCTAAAATTAGTGCCGATACGGCGGCCAAAGCCGCAGAAAAATTTCTTAGCTCGGTCCTGACAAAGGACGAAAGCGCAGAATTGACCGACAGCGATAAAATGGCGGTAACCCTGGGCGGCTCAGATTATACCGTATCCGCTCAGATCCTACTGAACGGCATCCCCTCGCCCAACTGCGCACGGCTGCAAGTGAGCTCCGAAACGGGGGAAGTCGTCTATTTCAGCCGGGACGACTGCTACGAAGCCTATGTGAACGACGCGCCTTCCGCCGTGCCGGCGGTTTCCGTAGCTGCGGCGGCGGATACTTTGGCCGGTACCGTCAACCTGGAACTTCAGTATGTGCTGCCGGAGGACGGCGACGGCTCCACGGCGGTTCTTCGCTACGTGCCAATAACCGGAGGCAACTACTATGTGGACGCGCAGAGCGGCAAGTTGGTGGACCTGAGCAAAATCTGGGACGATCTCAGATCCGATTTGGTAAATGATGAGGCAAAGTCGGCGTCTACGGCCGCTGGCATCGATCAATCGGCAGACAGCGGCCTGAGCGATGCAGAACAGGCCGCCATCCAGAAGCTGCAGGGCGTACTGTCTCAGGATGCGCTGGATACCGCAGCCCGCAAGGTCACGCTGCTGGGTCTGGGACGCTATAGCCTCTCCAGCGCGAGCTACTCGATGGACCAGGATACGGGCGATGTGACCTGCACAATAAACTATACCCGCAAGCTTTCTTTTAGCGAACTGAAAGACGTGACCAGCGAGCAGTATCAGAATGGCAATTACCAACAGACCAAATCACTTACGCTAAACGCCAAGACAGGCGATCTGCTGGGAGGGTGGTCTTACCGGCCCTGGTATATGAAGGATGTAAAAACCGATCTCAGTAAGCTCCAATCCACCGCAAATAGTTTCCTGTCCTTCTGCTACCCCGACTACGCCGACAAGGTAGCGCTCATTGACGATAACGGCAACGGTGACGGCACAAACTTCCACTATGACCGGAAAGAGAACGGCTATTATTACCACAACAATTATGTTGAGATCACCATTGACCCCTCGGACGGCTCCGTGGCAAGTTTCTGCGACAATTGGGACGACGGCCTCAAATTCCAGTCCGCCGCTGGAATGGTCTCTGCGGATACGGCAAAGAGCGCCTACTGCGGTACCTACTCGGCATGGCTCGGCTACATCGCCTACCCCGTGTCGGTGAACGTCAGTCTTCCGATCTGGAAGACCTACGCGGACTGCTGCGGCTATGTTGCCTACCAGTACGTGCTTGGTTATACCTATGAAACGGATGGCAGCACGGTGCTTGGCGTGGATGCAATGACCGGGAAGCCTATCGTCGTGCAGACGCAAAAAACCGCGGTTGTCTATACGGACATTACAGGCAGTTTCGCGCAGAAGCAAATCGAGGCGCTGGCCGCGGCCGGAATTGGTTTTGGCGACAGCAGCGAATTCAAACCAAATGCAAATCTTACGCAAAAAGACATGCTGGTTCTGCTGCTCAATTCGTGCGGATACCGTTTTGATACCGCGGATCTGGATCGCGAGGATGAACTGGAATCTCTGTACAGCGCTGCCTGGAGCGAGGGCTTCCTCATCCGTGGCAACCGCGACCCGGACCACATAGTCACACGGCTAGAGATGGTAACAGCTGTTATTGATGCTTCTCCTTACAGCCAGGCAGCCAAACTAAAGGGGATTTTTATTACATCCTTCACCGACGCCGCTCAGATTTCTGCAGACAGTTTGGGCTATGCGGCAATCGCACAGGGCCTGGGCATCATCCACGGAAATGAGAAAGGGCAGTTCTGCCCAAACGCAACAGTGACCCGCCAAGTTGCCGCTGTGATTCTTTATAGTTATATGAACCGCTGACCAGCGGAGCTTTGCTCTCAGCGTGCCGCCCCGGTACGTCCGGGGTGGCACTTTTTTAGTGTACGATACCGAAAAACGTTCCTCCGTTTGGAATTGCATAAATAAGCGGCTCATCGCGGTTTTCTTCTTGATGCCCCCTGCGGCCTGTCAGCCGCAGGGGGCGTCAACTGACTACCACACTTTTCAGTGTTGTTTTCAAAAATGTAAACAATTTTCAAACCTCTCTTACAGGCTATTGACTTTTTCCTCCTTGATGGTACAATGGTCAGCATGTTAACTATTAACAGGTTAACTTTTTTGAAGAAGGGGGTACCCATGTGGCTAAATTCTCCAGTCAGATCGAACTACTAAACCAACAGCTCCACCAGGCCCACCGAAATGCGGTCAATTCCGAGTTATCCGCCCAGGGTCTGGGAGAAATTGGTCATCCCATGCTGCTTACCATTTTGAAGCACTTCCGGGAAGATGATCCCGATTGTCCGTGCCCGTCCCAGCAAGAGCTGGCGAAGCGGCTGCATATCTCTCCGGCTGCGGTGGCAAACTCTTTAAAATCCCTGGAAAGAGGGGGCTATATCCACCGAAAACCTGTGCAGGGGGATGCCAGACGCAACCAAGTCCGTCTTACCGAAAAGGGACGTGGGGCGGTAGAAGGTTGCCAGCGCGTCTTTGAAACGGTCTCCCAGCGGATGCTGACCGGCTTTACCCCGGAGGAAAAAGAGCATCTGCTGGCCTTTCGACAACGGATGTTGGCCAATTTATGGGACGCCTACCCCCCTTCTGTCCAAACAAAGGAGGAATCTTAATTTGCTCTCTCTCTTTCTTACTCACCTCCAGGGTTACCGAAAAGAGGCCATCAAATCTCCTGTTTTGATTGTCCTGGAGGTCTTCTGTGAACTGCTTCTCCCCCTGGTCATGGCAGAGGTTGTGGACGTGGCCATCCCATCCGGGAACATTTCTTACATCTTCAAGCTTGGCGTTTTGATGTTTGTTCTTGCCTCCATCTCCATGACATGCGGTGTTTTGGCCTCAAAATATTCCGCTTATGCCAGCCAGGGCTTCGGCGGAAACCTGCGTCAGTGCCTGTTCGATCAGGTGCAGGAGTTTTCCTTTGCGGATATCGACCGGTTTTCCTCCGCTTCTCTGATCACCCGCATGACCAACGATGTCAACGCCCTGACCATGATGCTGGCCATGGGCCTGCGCATGCTGGTCCGGGCTCCGGTGATGTTGGTGTCCGCCCTGGTGATCAGCATTTATCTCAACCCCCGGCTGGCCATTATCCTGCTGGTGATCATTCCGGCCATGGTCGTGGTGATTGCCGTACTGATGAAGATTTGTACCAAGCTGTTTGAAGTGATGCAGACTAAAATTGACGGCCTGAACAACACACTGCAGGAAAATCTTGTGGCAATCCGGGTGGTCAAGGCCTTCGTTCGGGAGGGCTACGAGCGGAAAAAGTTTCGAAAAGCCAACGACGAACTCATGGAAGCCGGGCTGAACGTAGGCATGCGAATCATCACCATCATGCCGATCATGATGCTGGCGTTCAATGCGGCCACCGTGGCGGTCCTCTACTTTGGCGGCCGGATGGTCATGGGCGCTACCTTTGAACTGGGCCAGCTTCAGGCTTTCATCAGCTACATTGTGCAGATTTTGATGAGTGTGATGATGGTGGCCATGTCCTTGCTCTATCTGTCCCGCGCTCAGGCTTGCGCCCACCGCATCAACGAGGTTCTGAACACCCAACCGACCATCACGAACCGGGAGGATTCCCATCATGCGACTCTGCCCGCTCCCATGGGAAAGGTGGAATTCCAGGATGTCTCGTTTAAGTATGTGGCTTCCGGAACCGGGGACGACGTGCTGTCCCACATCAGTTTTTCCGTGGACCCGGGCAAATTTTTGGCCATTGTGGGGGGGACCGGAACCGGAAAGTCCTCTCTGGTCAACCTGATCCCACGGTTTTACGACGTCACCGGCGGCCGTATTTTGGTGGACGGTTTGGATGTTCGGGACTACCCGCTGGAGCAGCTGCGCGCACGCATCGGCATGGTGCTCCAAACCAATACCCTGTTTACCGGCACCATTCGGGAAAACCTACTGTGGGGCAACCCGGACGCCACCGAGGAAGAATTGATTCAGGCCGCAAAAAGTGCTCAGGCATACGATTTTATTCAATCCTTCCCAGACGGCTTCGACACAAATCTGGACCAGGGAGGCGTCAATGTCTCGGGCGGCCAGAAGCAGCGGCTGTGCATCGCCAGGGCCATGCTTCGAAAACCGGCCATTCTGATTCTGGACGACTCCACGTCCGCCGTGGACTCGGCAACCGAGGCCGCCATTCGGGCTTCCTTTGCCTCCACTCTGAAGGACACCACCGTGATCGTCATCGCCCAGCGCATCTCCTCGGTCCGATATTCGGACGAAATTCTGATTCTCAACGATGACCACATTGCCGGCCAGGGCACTCATGAGGAGCTTCTGGCTTCCAATTCCATTTATCAGGAGATCTATCAATCTCAGCAATCGGGGGTGGGGGAATAATGCCAGGACCGAATCGCGCCCCCCGGGGCGGCTATGCAAAGCCCAAAAATATGGGCAAAACCATTGTCCGGCTGGCCGGCTATCTGACCCGCAGCAAGCTTCCTCTGCTGGCCATCGTCTTGTTTCTGCTCCTATCTGTGGGCACCAACCTGAGCGGCTCCTATATGATGCGGGGCATTATCAACCGATTTATCTACGCCGGCTGCACCGACTTTGCCGGTCTGGGACGATCTGTTCTCAAGCTCGTGGGCATTTATCTGGTGGGCTGTCTGGCCACCTATGGTCAAAGTGCCACGATGGTCCGGCTGGCTCAGAAAGGCACCAACCGTCTGCGCCGCGATCTGTTTGACAAGCTGCAGGAGCTGCCCCTGAGTTATTTTGACAAGCATCCCCACGGGGAGCTGATGAGCCGCTTTACCAACGACGCGGACAACGTCCAAACAGCTCTGGAGCAGAGCGTCATTTCCCTGTTTTCCAGCTGCCTGATGTTCTCGGGACTGATTATTTTGATGCTGGTCATCAACTGGAAGCTGTTTCTTGTCACGGCATTGGTCATGGTCCTCACCATGGTGCTGTTCCAGCGCCTGGGGAGCCGCAGCCGAAAATTCTACCAAGCGCAGCAGCAAGCTTTGGGTAAGGTCAACGGCGAAATCCAGGAAATCATTGAGGGCTTGAAGGTGGTAAAAGCCTTTACCCATGAGGAGCGGGCTAAAGAAGACTTTAAAACGCTCAATAACGCCTACCGAGATGCCGCGCAGAAAGCCAATTTTTACTCCACCATGATTATGCCTGTTACCGGTAACCTGATGAATATCAGCTACGCGCTGACTGCCGCCTTTGGCGGGCTGCTGTCCGTACTCCAGGGGTTTGACCTTGGGGGTCTGGTGGTATATCTCAATTACTCCAAGCAGGTGGGCCAGCCTCTGAATCAAATTTCCCAGCAGATGGCTACGCTTTTATCCGCGCTGGCAGGTGCAGAGCGGATCTTCGAGGTCATGGATACTCAGCCTGAGCCGGACGAGGGCGAGGTCACTCTGGTCCGGGCCCGGAAGCAAAACGGGATTTTAACTCCCGTTGGACCGGACGAGGGCCGCACCGGCACCTGGGCCTGGAAGATCCCAAAGAACAGCGCGATGAAGCTGGTACGGGTGACCACTCTCCCCGACAAGTCGATCGAAGCGTTGCCCGACGGGGCCAATGCCGACAGCTCCGGCGCAGGCTGGGCCTGGAACTATTCCGCACCTGGCCAAGCCAGCGAACTTCACCCCATCCGAGGAGCCGTCCGCTGTGTGGATGGCGAGGACTTCATGTACACCGAATTGAAGGGGGCCGTCCGGTTCCGCCACGTGGACTTCTCCTATGTCCCAGGCAAGCAGGTGCTCCACGACGTGTCGGTGTATGCCAATCCGGGGCAGAAGATTGCCTTTGTCGGTTCTACCGGCGCCGGAAAAACCACCATTACCAACCTGATCAACCGCTTTTACGAGATTGAGGGCGGCCTGATCACCTACGACGGCATCGACGTGAAGACAATCCGCAAGGATGATCTGCGCCGCTCGCTGGGCGCGGTGCTTCAGGACACTCATCTGTTCACCGGCACCATCATGGACAACATCCGCTACGGCCGCCTGGAGGCCACCGACGAGGAGTGCATTGCCGCCGCAAAAAGCGCCAACGCCCACTCCTTCATCCGCCGTCTGCCCCAGGGGTATCAGACCATGGTCACGGGAGACGGGGCCAACCTGTCCCAGGGCCAGCGCCAGCTGCTGGCTATTGCCCGGGCCGCCGTGGCCGACCCGCCGGTCATGATTCTGGATGAGGCGACCTCTTCCATCGACACCCGCACCGAGGCCCTGATTCAGCGGGGCATGGATACCCTGATGGAGGGGCGGACGGTATTCGTCATCGCCCATCGCCTGTCCACCGTGCGTAATGCCAACTGCATCGTCGTCATTGAACACGGCGAGATTGAAGAGAAGGGCGACCACAACCAGCTGCTGGAGCAGCAGGGCCGGTATTACCGCCTGTACACGGGGCAGTTCCAGCTGTCCTGATCCCGATAATGAAGGCCCCGTCTGGATCCAGACGGGGCCTCGCTTATAATAAAGTGTCAATAACATGAGTTTTTATCAGCCCGCTGCGTTGTTCTTTGGCACAGCCCTCCGGTACATCCAGCCCAGCACGTTGCCCATCAGGGCAGGAATGGCCACCAAAAAGCAGTGAAACAGCGCGGAGCCGTTGAGCAACCAATACACCGTAGGCAGATAGCACACGAAACAGAAGATGGGATACAGCGGACAGATTCCCTGACGCTTGCCCAACGACAGTCCGGAAAAGAATCCGGCCACCGGAAGCAGAAGAAACGGCAGGATCAGCCCGGACAGCACCGGCACATCGTTTCCCAGCGTTCGATCCATCCACCACAAAAGCATAGGCAGCAGATCGCATACCAGAAGCACAAAGGGAAGATAGGGGGCCGTCTCTCTCCATTTCAGAGGAGATGGGCCGGGACTTAACCCAAGCAGCGCCCGAAGCTGCATCACCTCCACATACCAGCCGACCCACCGTCCCAACCAGATCAGCATATATAAAACGGCCAGCAGAATGACCCAAACAAATACAAACCAGGCTTGCTCCACCCAGCGGCACACCCACAGCAGCACCGAAAAAGACAGCGCCGTGGCCCCAAAGTGAGCCAGGGACCGAAGCACCAGTTCGTTCCCGCCGTCGGCAAAAGGCAACGTTGCCATCGCAACCACCGCGCCGAACATACCCCCCAGCAAAGACTGGACCGCAGCCGCCAGCCCGGCCGAACCAAACGCCTCCGCCATGGCGGGCGTCACCAACCGCGGAATCCCCAGTGCCCAGGGCGCTCCCATGGCGTGGGCCACCTCCACATCGCCGATCGGCAGGAAGAAAAAGCCCATCAAGTATACCGCTGCCGGAGCCAACACCGCCCCCAATATTCCGCCAACCAACGCGCGAATCAGCCATTGACGTCTTTTCCCGCTCATTTGCCGCTCCTCCTTCCAAGCCCCAGCGTCTCTTTCATTTTTTTCACATATCGCCTGGACACATAGACCGCAGTCGCTCCGTCCAGCGTCATACGGATGGTGCCTGCCAGCGACAGGTCAAGGGCTGTCACCTTATCCAGGTTCACAATTTCCGAATTGGAAATCCGTACAAATTTGCGGGGGTCCAGTCGCTCCTCCAGCTCATACAGCCGCAGACGCACGGAATAAACCCCCTCTTCCGTCTGGGCGGAAACTCCCTTCCCGTCGGTGTAAAACCGGAGCACATCCCCTTGGGGCAGTCTCCGCGCTTCTTCCCCCAGCCACGCCGGAATCGGGCCCAGGGGCAAACCGGACAGTTCCTGGGCCAGGCGGCGCAGTTCTGCGGTCTCCTCTCCCGCCAGGATTATAACCTTCGGCTCCTGTCGGCCGGGTTCCAGTTTCAACTCCACCTCCAAGGCTCTTTCCCTCCTTGTCTGTTCTGGTTTCAGTATATCCGTTCTCCCCCGTTCCGTCCACCCTTTGGGGATGAACGGTTCTTCCGGAAGGATAACTGGCCGTCAGATTCCCTGTTGACATGCTCTGTGGGGTGCGCTAAAATGTGTTAAGTGTGGGTAAGTCGGTCAGCCCATATAACCCGCAGCGACCGCCTTTTCAGTGGAAAATGGTTCAGCCGTTTTGGGAATGCCAGAAGGACCCAAATTTCATATGCGCCTGTAGCTCAGCTGGATAGAGCGTCCGCCTCCTAAGCGGAAGGC
>JBFWME010000087.1:0-8668 GCA_050251755.1 Lawsonibacter sp.
TCTCCCACAGCTCTTCACACATATGAGGAGCAAACGGGGACAACATCAGCAGCAGCGCCTTCATATCGCCCCGGCTGGCCCCATTGGCATAGAAGTCATTGACCAGCGCCATCAGGGCCGCGATGGCAGTGTTGAACTTCATGGCCTCGATGTCCTCCGACACCTTCTTAATGGCCTTGTGATCAGCCACCTCGTTGGCCGGAGAGTACTCATCTCCTACATGTTCCTGATCCGTGGCCAGGTTCCAGACGCGGTCCAGGAAGCGCTTGCAGCCCTTGACGGCGTTGGCTGACCAAGCGGCAGCTTTCTCAAAGTCACCGATGAACATGATATACGTGCGCATGGTGTCCGCACCGTACAGGTCAATGATGTCGTTGGGGTTAACCACATTGCCCCGGGACTTGGACATCTTCTCCCCGCCCTCGCCCAGGATCATGCCATGGGACGTGCGCTTCTGGTAAGGCTCCTTGGTGGGAACCACGCCGATATCATACAGAAACTTGTGCCAGAACCGGCTGTACAGCAGGTGAAGAGTGGTGTGCTCCATGCCGCCGTTGTACCAGTCCACCGGGGACCAATATTCCAGTGCCTCTTTGGAGGCCAAGGCCTTGTCGTTGTCCGGATCCATATACCGCAGGAAATACCAGCTGGAGCCGGCCCACTGGGGCATGGTGTCGGTTTCCCGTTTGGCCGCTCCGCCGCAGCAGGGGCAGGTCGTATTGACCCAGTCGGTCATCTTGGACAGGGGGGATTCGCCGTCGTCGGTGGGCTCATAGCTCTCCACATCCGGGAGCAGCAGGGGCAGCTGATCCTCGGGCAGGGGCTGCCAGCCGCATTTGTCACACCAAACCATGGGGATGGGTTCACCCCAGTAGCGCTGGCGGGAGAACACCCAGTCACGGAGCTTATAGTTCACTTGGGAATGACCGATTTCCTTTTCTTCCAGCCACTTGGTGATGGCGGGGATGGCATCCTTCACCGTCATGCCGTTGAGGAAATCAGAATTGACCATAATTCCGGTCTCGTCCTTGGCAGTAAAAGCGGCCTTCTGAACATCCTCGCCGCCGGAGACCACCTCGACAATTTCGCAGCCAAACTTTTTGGCAAATTCCCAGTCTCGGTCGTCATGGGCGGGGACCGCCATAATGGCGCCTGTTCCGTAGGTGGACAAAACGTAATCGGAAATAAAAATTGGGATCTCCTTCCCGTTGACGGGGTTGATTCCCTTGACGCCATCCAGACACACGCCGGTCTTTTCCTTGTTCAGCTCCGTGCGTTCCAGATCGGATTTGGAGGCGGCGGTCTTCTGGTACTCCTGGACTTCGGCGGCATTGTGCAGCTGGGGCATCCAGGTTTTGATCAGCTCGTGCTCCGGGGACAGCACCATATAGGTGGCCCCAAAGAGGGTGTCGGGACGGGTGGTGTACACCACAATCTCGTCTCCGGTGGTGGCCTTGAAGGTAACCTCAGCACCGGTAGAGCGGCCGATCCAGTTCTTCTGCTGAATCTTGACCCGCTCGATGAAGTCCAGTTCGTCCAAATCGTCGATCAGGCGCTGCGCATAGGCGGTAATTTTCAGCATCCACTGGCTCTTCTCCTTCCGGATCACCGGAGAGCCACAGCGCTCGCACACGCCTTCCACCACTTCTTCGTTGGCGAGGACGCATTTGCAGGAGGTACACCAGTTGACCGGCATCGTGGTCTTATAGGCCAACCCGTGCTTCCACAGCTGGAGGAAAATCCATTGCGTCCACTTATAGTACCCGGGGTCTGTGGTGTTGACCACCCGATCCCAGTCAAAGGAATACCCCAGCATATGCAGCTGACTGGAGAAGTTTGCGATGTTGTCGTGGGTCACTTTAGCAGGGTGAATATGGTTTTTGATGGCAAAGTTTTCGGTGGGTAGACCGAACGCGTCAAAGCCGATGGGGAACAACACATTATAGCCGTCCATCCGCTTCTTTCGTGCCACCACATCCATGGCGGTATAGGGCCTGGCATGGCCCACATGCAGCCCGTTTCCGGACGGGTAGGGGAACTCCACCAATCCGTAAAACTTGGGCTTTTCGGTGTCTCCGGTGCGGCAGGCGAAGGTCTTCTCTTCCTTCCATTTGGTCTGCCACTTTTCCTCGATGGCGCTGAAATCGTACTTCAAATTCATCACGCTTTCTGTATTGTTTGGCCGAAAACCGGCTCATATTCAAAATGATTCCGTAATATTATATATGATGGGATTTCGGATTGCAAGAGTTGGCCGGCGGAAAATGGCGATTTCGCGCCCCTTTTCCTGCTCATCACTCAATTTTAATGAAATCTTCATTGACCTTCCCTCTTCTTATGTTATAATTATTTCCAGAAAAGGTTTTTATTTGAAGCCCATCTTGATTAAGAAATGAATGGAGTTGTGTACATGAAAAAACTGTTTCGCGGAATGCTTTGTACTGCCCTTTTGGTTGTGGCAGCAAGCATTCCCGCCTTTGCTGCCGATCGGGAGGCTCCCCAGCAGCAGGGCGATTTTTCCGTCCTTGTAAACGGAGAGTACATCACCTTTTCCGACGCAGTGCCCCAGATTCGCGACAGCCGCTCCTGCCTGCCCTTCGTGGCTGTCTTCGAGCAGCTTGGGTTTGCCGAGGAGGACATGACCTGGGACGGGAATACCTCAACGGTAACCGCCACCAAGGGCGACACCACGATTGCGCTGACCATTGGTGAAAATCAGATCACGCTGACCAAGGCCGGCCAGACCACCGTCATCGACACCGACGTGGCCGCCTACATTGATCCCTCCCTATCCCGTACTTACGTCCCATTCGGTCTGGTTGCCGACGCTCTCGGCTACAAAGTGGGTTGGGACGCCCAGCAGAAAACCGTCATCATTGACGACGTGGATTCCATCCTGGCCGCCAACACCGAGACTTACACGGTGATGGACAAATACATGGCCTACAGCAAGAGTTTCTACGAGAAAAACCAGAAGGTCACCGGCGATTACACCATGGATTATGCCATAAACGCCACCGACGACACCCAGGACAGCTCCTTTGGATTTGGCGTAGACGGGGACTATCAGATGCTCACCTCCGGCGCCACCGCCTTCCAATTCGAGACCGACCTGACGGTGGACATGACCTCCACGGATGAGATTCTCCCCTCCGATGAGCAGGCCATGTTCCCTCTGGACATCGACTTTGACATGCGGGGCGATCTGTCCAACGGTACCTTCTACTTCCAATCCGGGGCTCTGGCTACGCTGATGGAGCAGCCCGACCTGGCCAACGCCTGGTACAAACTGGATCTGGCCTCCATGTTCGACCAGATGGAAGACGTGATGGGCATGAACTATACCTCCCTGATGGAACTGAGCCTGAACAGCCTGGACATGAGCTTTGAAGAGTCCCTTGACTCCATGCTGCGCCTGATGCCTCTGACCAGCGTCGACCTCACCACCTCTGATTACCTGGCCCAGCTCAACACACTGCTGGCCGACAGTTCCTTCCAGAAATCCGGCTCCACCTACGTCAGCACTCTGGAGGAGGACGGTATGGTGATGACCTTTACTTTGTACACCAGCGGCTCCAGTGTCAACGGATACGCGGTCCAGATGACCGCCACCGATCCTATGTTCGGCGCGGTAGAGATGACCGCCTCCATGAAGGACCGCCAGTTGGATATGTCTATGACCATGGACATGGCCATCTCCGAGGATGCGGACTCCTCCGTTTCCATGTCTCTGGACATGATTATGAACGGCACCTATCAAACCACCACGGAGCAGCCCGCTACCCAGCCCCCCGCAGATGCGGTGATCATCGACCTGAACCAGATGATGGGCCTGGCGGCCGCGGAGCTCTAAGTTCCTCCATCTGGCCGATCTGTTTCGAAACAAGCAGCGCCGTCCAAACTGGGACGGCGCTGCTTTTCCATCATTTCTTATTGCTCCGAAAGGGGCATCGGCGGTGCCACCTTGGCCGGGTCCGGTGCCGTATAGGTCTGGGCCATGGTCTCCAAGGCAATGTCCCGCTCTTCCATCAGGATGGTAACCTGTTCCAGGCATTTGCCCGCCTTTTCCAGCTCATCGGCCGCATGGGAAACGGTGGATTCCACCTGACTGCGCAGCGTATCATACTCCCGCTCCACCTTCTGCATCCACTGTTCCATCTGGCGGTGGAGCTGTCTGGCTTGCTGCTCCGCCTGCTCCTGAACCGTCTGAGCCCGACGATGGGCTTCCAGCTCGACCCCGGCCGTGCGCTCCTTAATGGCCGCATAGGCGGAGGCATCCGGCTCCAGCGCGGCTATCTTTGCCCTATACTCCTCCGCCTCCCGGCGGGCCTGTTCCAGTTCTCCAGCCCGCTGACTGCATTCGGTGCGGCTGGAGGACAGCGCGATGTTGGTCTGCTCCAGTTGGGCGCGCAGTTCTTCATTTTCCTGGCGGAACCGATTCAGCTGCTCCTGCTGCTCGGCAAGATCAGCGTCCTGCCGGCTCATGGTATTCCGGGCCTCATCCAGATTCTGCTGCAGCTCCTGCTGCCGCTGCGCGGCCTCTTTGGAGGCGTTTTCCAAATAAGCCAAAACGTCCTGCCGGTTGAACCCACCGAACATTGAACTGCGGAATTGATGGTCCATAGGGGTACCCCTCTCTAAAAACGCCCAAAGGGCTGCGGATTTTGTCAGATTCGGAATTATTTTAACACAGCCTTTCTTCAATTACAATCTTTTCCCTCATGTTCTCTGAAAAACCATGGATTTTCGAGGGAACTTGCCCGGAATTCATTGACTGGAATTCCAGGGAATGATATACTAACTTAGTTTCGAATCCTTTTTTCAGGTGAGGTGTCCGATCATGTGGTGCTCCAACAAGTGGAAAGACTATGAATTAATTGACTGCAGCCGGGGAGAAAAGCTGGAGCGCTGGGGCGACCAGCTGCTGGTGCGGCCCGATCCCCAGGCCATCTGGGACACCCCAAGAACCCACCGCGGCTGGAAGGTCAACTCCGGCCGATATGCCCGTTCCTCCTCCGGGGGCGGCCAGTGGCAGAATAAATCTATGCCTGAGCGGTGGACGGTATCCTATGATACTCTAACCTTTCACATCAAGCCTATGAATTTTAAACATACCGGTCTGTTTCCCGAGCAGGCGGTCAATTGGGATTTCGCCCGGGATCAGATTCAACGAGCCGGCCGACCGGTCAGCGTGCTGAATCTGTTTGCGTACACCGGCGGAGCCACTGTGGCCTGCGCCGCCGCGGGGGCCAGCGTTTGCCACGTGGACGCGGCCAAAGGAATGGTCCAGTGGGCCAGGGAAAACGCCAAATCATCCGGGTTGGAGAGCGCCCCCATCCGGTGGATCGTGGACGACTGCGTCAAGTTTTTGGAACGGGAGATCCGCCGTGGCCGAACCTATGACGCCGTGATCCTGGACCCCCCATCCTACGGACGGGGTCCAACCGGCGAAGTGTGGAAGCTGGAGACAAACCTCTATCCCTTTGTGGAGTTGGTCTCCCGCGTGCTGTCACACGAGCCGCTGTTTCTTATCCTGAATTCCTACACCACCGGCCTGGCCCCCAGCGTTCTCACATATATTCTGGAGACTCTGATCTCCAAGAAATTTGGCGGGCACACCGTCTCGGACGAGCTGGGCCTTCCCGTCTCCGAAAACGGGCTGATTCTCCCCTGCGGCGCCACCGGGCGGTGGACCCGAACTTCATAACCGAGTTGCAAAAATCAGAAGTCAGGTGTCTTCTCTTGATACAGTACCATGCATTTGGCAGAAAGGATGATTGCGATGGGTAACTACTACGCAGAAAGTCTCAATTCCCAAAAGCTGTTCCAGGTTTATGATACTGCCATTCCCAGGATCAAACAGTATTTCGATGCTGAAATCGATTTTGTGCGCCAGCGTCTGAAGGGGCATGAGCGCGTGCTGGAACTTGGCGCAGGGTATGGTCGCATTGTTCGGGAACTGGCCCCCTATTGCGCCTCCATTATCGGGATGGATATCTCAGAGGAGAGCGTTCGCCTTGGAGGCTCCTATTTACGGGACTTCCCAAATGCGGACATGGTAGCCATGGATATCCATGAGATGAATTTTCCGCACCCCTTCGACGTAATTTTGTGTCTGCAGAACGGTCTTTCCGCCATGCGGGCAGATGACTCTGTGATTCAGCGGGTTCTGTCCTATTTGGCTCCCGGCGGCACGGCCTATATTAGTACCTACAGCGCCAACTTCTGGGATCATCGACTGGCTTGGTTCCAGGAACAGGCTGATAAGGGACTGCTGGGCGAACTGGACATGGAACAAACCAAAAATGGGGTCATCGTCTGCAAGGATGGCTTCCGGGCAACTACCCATTCTCCTGCAGATCTTGAGTCCATCGGCCGGAATTCCGGCCTAACCTATGAGGTAACCGAGGTGGACGAATCCAGTCTGTTTCTGATCCTTCATAAACCAAGCTGATCCCTCGTTCCGCATTTTACGGGACATGAGGTACCTGACTTCTGATTTCTGACCGCTGACTGATGCATGCGAGGTAACGCACATGAGCAACCCAATCATTCAAACGAAAGACCTTCATTTTTCCTACACCACCGCGGAAGGTGTGGCCCCCGTTGTGCTCAACGGCGTGGACCTCTCCATCGAGGAGGGCTCCTTTGTGGTCATTTTGGGACACAACGGCAGCGGAAAATCCACCCTGGCCAAGCATATGAACGCCATTCTTCTCCCCTCTGGAGGCGCGGTCTATGTGGACGGTATGGATACCACCGACGAAGCAAAGCTGCTGGACATCCGCCGCACCGTAGGTATGGTGTTTCAAAATCCCGATAACCAGATCGTCGCCAACGTGGTGGAGGAAGATGTGGCCTTCGCGCCGGAAAATCTGGGCGTTCCCCCCGATGAAATCCGGACACGGGTGGACGACGCACTAAAGGCGGTTGGCATGTACGAATTCCGGGAGCATGCCCCGCACCTTCTGTCCGGGGGGCAAAAGCAGCGCATTGCCATCGCCGGAGTCATCGCCATGCAGCCGCGGTGTATCGTTCTTGACGAGCCCACCGCCATGCTGGACCCCATCGGTCGTTCCGACGTGCTACGCACCATCAAGGAGCTGAATCGAACCCGCGGTGTGACCGTGGTCCTGATCACCCACCATATGGACGAGGCCGCGCAGGCCGACCGCCTGGTGGTGATGGCGAAGGGAAAAATTGTGGCGGACGGAACCCCAAAGACCGTATTTTCCGATGTGGAGGGTCTGAAGGCCGTTGGCCTTGCAGTTCCCCAGACCACCGAACTGCTGTGGCAGCTGCGGCAGGAGGGCCTTGACGTCCCTCTGGACGCGCTCAGCGACGAGGAGTGCGCCACAGCATTGATGGATTTGTTCAGCTCTGCATACGACGTGCGTGTTTAACCCGCAGGTATGCGGTGAAAAGGGACGGGGCAAGCTTGCCATAAAACCTGCTCTGCCCAGGGCGTGACCGTTTGGCATGCACCAATTCTCATAAGGATGGAACTCAATGGACGCAATCATCGAAACAAAACAGCTCTCTCATATCTACTCCGCCGGCACTCCCTTCGAGCGCGGCGCTCTGGTCGAGGTAGATTTTTCCGCCTATGAGGGGGAGTATTTGGGCATTATCGGCCACACCGGTTCGGGCAAGTCCACCCTGATTCAGCACCTGAACGGACTGCTCAAGCCGACCTCCGGCCAGGTGCTCTATCGGGGAGAAGACATCTGGTCCGATCCGAATTTGACGCGCCGCACCCGGTTTCAGGTGGGACTGGTGTTCCAATATCCGGAGTATCAGCTCTTTGAAGAGACGGTATACAAAGACATCTCCTTCGGACCCAAAAACATGGGGCTGGAAGAGAAAGAGATCGACCGCCGGGTGCGGGAAGCCGCCTATTTCGTCGGTCTGCGGGACGACCAGTTGAATAAATCTCCTTTCGAGCTGTCCGGTGGCCAGAAGCGCCGGGTGGCCATCGCGGGCGTCATCGCCATGGAGCCAAAGGTGCTGATTTTGGACGAGCCCACAGCCGGTTTGGATCCGTTGGGGGTGGAGTCTATCCTGGGCAATATTCGGGACTACCACCAGGTCCACAACGCCACCGTAATCCTGGTGTCTCATTCCATGGAGGAGGTCGCCCGGTCCGTAGACCGCCTGGTGGTAGTTAACGACGGCCGCATTCCCTTCCACGGCACGCCCCGCGAGGTGTTCCAGCATGGAGACGAGTTGGAAGGCATGGGTCTGGGCGTCCCCCAGATGACTCGGGTATTCCATCGTCTCCGGGCGATGGGCGTGGACATCGACCCCTCCGTGTATACCATCGACCAAGCCAAAGCGGCTATTTTGGCAAAGCTGGGAAAGGGGGCGGTGTAAATGGCGCTGAAGGACATTACCCTGGGCCAGTATTTCCCCGGCCATTCTCTGGTCCACCGCCTGGATCCCCGCACCAAGCTCATCGCTGTGACACTGTATATCGTGGCCCTGTTTTTGGCCAAGTTTTTCCCCACCTACGCCATCATGCTTGCGCTGCTGGTGGTGTCCATTGCCGTGTCCAAGGTGCCGGTCAAATCCATCCTCCGCGGGCTGAAACCCATTTTATTCATTGCCGTCTTTACGGCCGTGCTCAACCTGTTTTATACGCCCGGCACCCATGTGTTGGTTCAGTTTT
>JBFWME010000088.1:0-8609 GCA_050251755.1 Lawsonibacter sp.
TGCCTGACTCTGGGTCAGCTCCCCAAGCTGTAGCACCACTGTGGTGTTGTCGATGGATGTAACCTGTCCGACCAGAGTGGTATTGCTATAGTCCTCGGTGGATTCGGTTGATTCGGTAGACTTGGCGGACTCGGCAGACTCACTGGCTGCCTTGGCCCCGCAGCCAGCCAGTACGGCCAGCATACAAACGGAAATAATGATAGAAAGTACCTTTTTCAAGTGAAATCTCCTCCAAATCTGAAGACGCAAGGTGCGTTTTTTTGTTTTTCGTATCCTAGTTTTATTGTTACTCCGGATGCCTCTGCCTCCTCACCAGAGGCTATTCCGTGTTGGAATACAATACAGTCTGCACTGTTTCGTTTCCTGCGCTGTCTTTGGCGTAAAAGGTATAGGCTCCGCTTCCCCCGATGGAAAATACGGCGGTCCCATATTGGTTCAAAGTAAAGCTCTGCCCCTCGCTCCCCCCTTCGAACTGGGATGCAGACAGTGTTCCGGAGGCATAAGCCGTGACGGACAAGTCCCCATCAGCATCGGTAATTTGCACCACCAAATAGTTCTGGCCCTGCCAGGTCCACAGACGGGCCGCAATGTTTGGGGCGCTGCCCCCACCGGAATCAGACGTCTGGGTATCCCAAACATTGCCCGACAGGTCATCCAGATCAAAGGACATGGCCGCGCCCAAATCCAGCATTCCTCCGGTGAGGGTCAGCCCTTCCAAGCTGTCCAGCTCAGCAGTGGAGGAAAGCAGAATTTCTTTCACGTCCGCCAGTGTAATGTCCTCGTAATCGGAGTACACCATGGCGGCGGCAGCCGTCACCATGGGGGCAGCCATAGAGGTGCCTGTCATATAGCTGTAGCTGTCCTCCGGCGTGGTGCTGAGAATATAGGTCCCGGGAGCCGCCAGGTCCACCGAATCAACTCCGTAATTGGAACTGTAATGTAATGTCCCGTCATCGTTCAAATTGGCAACCGAGATGATGTTGTCCAGATCATAGGCCGCCGGGTAGCTGGGAGAGATGTCTTCATCCGCCCCATCGTTGCCCGCCGCCACCACAAAGAGCATGCTTGAGTTGGCAATCGCCCGATACAGAGCCCGGTCATCCTGGCTGCTGCCCAGACTCAGGTTGCAGATAGAGGCGCCGTTTGCCTCAGCATACTGGATGGCCTGTATAATAGAGGCGGTGGATCCGCTGCCGTTGGACCCCCCAAGGCCCTTCAAGGTCATTACCTTTACATTGTCGCTCTGAACAATGCCTGTGATGCCCACCCCGTTGTCTCCGGCGGCGATGATGGTTCCCGCCCCGTGGGTTCCGTGGCTGTCCTCGCTGCCGGCATAGACCTGGTTGTTGTTCCCATAAAAATTCCAACCGTACACGTCGTCAATGTAGCCGTTTTCATCGTCGTCAATGCCATTGCCCGAAATCTCATTTTCGTTGATCCAGATCGAGCCGGACAAATCCTCATGGCTGTAGTCCACTCCTGTATCAATGAGTGCCACCACCACTTCCCGGCTGCCGCCGTCATAGAGTTCCCATGCCTCCTCGGCGTTGATGTCAATCCCGGCCACCGCCGTGGTCTGCTGGGTGGCTGCTGCACGATATGCCAGGCTGTCAAATCCATTCATGGGAGCGCCGGAACGACCGGGACCCTGGGGGCGGGTCCACTGACCGGGGGCCGAGGGCTGTCCAAAGGGCTGATCAAAGACCGGAAAGCGATTTTGCTGTTCCTCCATATAAAAGGTACCGTCATTGTAGAGCGCCCACTGCTGCGCAACTAAGGCGTCGGAAGTAGAAAAGTCGCTGTTTTCATAGGCGTAGTTGGGCTGAATCAGCGTCACGGTGTCATCTGCCGTCAGGGCCTGAAGCCCCTGTGCCAAGGAGTCCTGGTCGGAATAGGTCAGCACCTGATAGGTCCCGTCAACATACCCCACCAGCACCTCCCCGTTTTCATACTCCGACAAATCGCCGGTGACCAAAACATCAGCCGGAGTATCCTGAACGACGGATATGGATTGGTTCCCATTGGATGAGGTACCGCAAGCACTTGTCACTCCCAGAAGCAGGGTGGCGCACAATCCCAGCGCAACCGTCTTAAATCCATATTTTAACATAATGACCTCCTTCTTCCATTTATCGTTCTATATATAGATTCAAAACCTAAAGGGAAGCTAAAGGTTCCGTTCCAATTGATACGAGTTTAAAAATTGTTTTTGTTCTCTTTAGCTTCCCTTTAGCCAGGAGATGCATGATTGACACAAGAAAACAGAAGGAGGTTTCCCTATGGTTCAAATTGTACAACATAAAAAATGGCAGACTGATCCGCGCCGGAATGAGCTGCACTGCCGCAGCGCACCTCTGACGATTTACTGCGGCAAAGTCTCTTTCATGGAAACTCTTTAAAAATTTTGCAAGCAGATCCCCGCTGAAGATTGCTTTTCCACCGGGGTCTGCCTTATAATTCATTTGGGTGATGGATATGCGTTTACTCATTGCGGAGGACGAACTGGACCTGGCCGAGGCCCTGACCGTCTTTTTTGAAAAAAACCAATACACGGTGGATGCCGTCCACGACGGCGCAGACGCCTATGACTATGCCTCTACCGGGGCATACGATGCGGTGATTCTGGATGTTATGATGCCGAAGCTGGATGGCATTCAGGTGCTGCAGCGGCTGCGGGAGGAAGGGATCTCCACCCCCGTCATGATGCTCACGGCCAAGGCGGAAAAAGACGACCGCATTGTCGGCTTCGACTCCGGCGCCGACGACTATCTGCCAAAGCCCTTTTCCCCGGACGAGCTTCTCTCCCGGGTGCGGGCCATGCTACGCCGGAAGGGAGACTATAAACCCCCTGTTTTGCAGTTTGGCGACCTGTCGATGGACTGCAGCGCTGGAACGCTCCGGTGCGGGGAAAATTCCGAGCGGCTCAGCGGGCGGGAGTATCAGGTCATGGAGCTGTTCATGCGCTCTCCCAGAGTCATTCTTTCCGCCGAACGGATTATTGAGCGGGTCTGGGGCTGGAATACGGAGGCCGAGATCAACGTAGTCTGGGTCCACATCTCCAACCTAAGGAAAAAAATGAACGCCATTGGAACCACCACAGTCATCCGGGCCAGCCGCGGCCTAGGTTACTCTCTGGAGGATGGCCATGATCAATAAGCTGCGCAAGCGATTTATTTTCATCACCATGATCTCGGTTACTTTGGTCATGGTGCTCCTGAGTGTCTCTATCAACGTGATTAACTTTCTCTCAACCGACGCGGATCTAAGTAATATGCTGCAAATTATCTATGAAAATCAGGGAACGGTGCCCGATTTCCCCACCGGCGGCAAACCGGGCGGCGCGCACGACGGCCCATTCAATCCTGAAACGCCCTATTCCACCCGCTATTTCGTGCTGCGCTATGACGAAGCCGGGACTCTGGCCGGTACCGACATGAGGCACATCATCTCGGTGACGGAGGAGGACGTGGACACTTATCTGTCCATTGCCTTGGACCACGGAGAAGGATTTGGATACTCCGGCAGCTATAAGTACTACGTGGCCTCCACCGGCAGCGACCGTTACATGGCCATTTTTTTGGACTGTCATCAGGAACTGCACTCCATGCGTATGTTCGCTTTGTACTCCATGCTGGTCGTGGCAGGCTGTGTCGTTCTGGTTTATATTCTGGTTCTGACTTTTTCCAAGCGTGCCATCGATCCGGTGGTCAAAAGCGTGGAGAAACAAAAACAGTTTATCACCGACGCCAGCCATGAGCTGAAGACTCCCCTGACCGTCATCACCACCAGCCTGAAGGTGTTGGAGATGGAGGTGGGCCGGCAAAAGTGGATTGACAAGGCTCAGGCCCAGGCGGACAAAATGAGAGATCTGGTCAACGACCTCATCACCCTGTCCCGGCTGGATGAGGAAAAGCCCGCCCTCCAACTGGCCGATTTTGACTTGAGCAGCGCGGTCACCGAGACCGCCGAGTCCTTCCGGGACTTTGCTGCCGCCCAGGGGCACGTTTTGGAGATCGTCGTCTCTCCCGGGCTGACCTATCGTGGGGATGAGTACGCCATCCGTCAGCTGGTCTCCATCCTGCTGGACAACGCGGTCAAATACGCCGCCGAAGGCGGCCCGATCCGCCTAACACTGGAACCTGCAAAAAAAGGAGCAGTCATGCGGGTATTTAATTCCTGCCAAGGGCTGGACTCGGTCGAGCTGGACAAGCTCTTTGACCGGTTCTATCGGGCAGACAAGTCCCGTTCCAAGCAAACGGGAGGGTTTGGCGTCGGGCTGTCCATCGCTCGCAGCATTGCTGAGGCACACAAGGGCTCCATCCGCGCCGAGTGCCCCGATGCACATTCCATCCAATTTACCGTAGGTCTGAAATAGACCCACCACCCGTCAGCCGCTGATCCGGTTGATTCCCTTCTGCCCCACCTTCTCCACGTTCCCAGCCCAGCCGGAACTGCATTCACACGCGAAAAAAAACCTGTAACCCTAGGGTTACAGGTTTTTCTGTTATATCATCGGGATCGAGCCGCGGCCCTCTTGAATGCCCGACCCAAGATTCTGAGACACAGGTCCAATCTATAGGGCGCGCAGCGCCGCCTGGCGCGCATGGATCTGCGTGGTATCAAACACAGGCAGGGTGGTGTCCGCCTGCTGGATCAGCAGTCCGATTTCCGTGCAGCCCAGAATCACGCCCTCCGCGCCCCGGGCCGCCAGCTTTTCTATGATCTTTAGATAGTTCTGTTTGGACGCGGGCAGAATTTTGCCCAGGCAAAGCTCATCATAGATGATATGGTTGACCGTCTCCACGTCGTCCGCGTCTGGAATCAGTACTTCGATGCCCGATTTCACAAGCTTCTCCTTATAGAAGTCCTGCGTCATGGTGTATTTGGTACCCAGCAGAGCTACCCGACGGATGTTTTGCTTGATCAGCTCCTCTGCCGTGGCTTCGGCAATGTGCAGGATTGGAATGTGGATGCGCTCCGCCATCTGCGGCGCAACCTTGTGCATGGTGTTGGTGCAGATGACGATGAAGTCCGCGCCGGCCTTTTCCAGGTTTTGGGCCGCCTCAGCCAGCACGTCGCCGCTCTTTTCCCACGCGCCGGAGGCCTGGTAGGCTTCGATTTCGGCAAAATCCACACTGTACAGCAAAATTTTCGCCGAGTGAAGCCCACCCAGCTGCTGCTTTACGGTTTCATTGATCATTTGATAGTAGGTGACGGTACTCTCCCAGCTCATGCCGCCGATCAGTCCAATTGTTTTCATTCCGGTCCCCTCCGTTTATATGATAATTCCCTCGCAGTGGTCAATCTCGTGCTGGATGATCTGGGCTGTCCATCCCGTAAAGCTCTTGTAGCGCAGCTGAAAATCGCGATTTTGATACTGTATCTTGATGGACTTCCAGCGTTTTGCTTTGCGGGTACCTGTCAGAGACAGGCAGCCCTCTTCGGCCTCGTAGCATCCGGATTTTTTTACGATCTCCGGGTTAAACATGACCATATACTTGCCCTCGTTATCGAAAGCGATGATGCGCTTATTGACCCCGATCATATTCGCCGCCATGCCCACGCAGCCATTTTTGTGAGCCTCCAGTGTTTCCAGCAGGTCCGCCGCCACAAGCAGGTCGTCCTTTGTTGCAGGCTCCGCCCTCTGCGAGAGAAAATCAATATCCTTCATAATTTCCCGAACCATAGTTGCTCCTTTGGTGATTTGTTTTTTATTATACCACACCGTCCCGGCGAAAGAAAGCAATCTTCCTTCGAGTAGTTCCACCCCTATGGTATAGGTTTTGGGGCAAGGAGTTGACTCATGTTTTGGGATCAGCACGTCATAACGGCGGGAGATTTTGACTTGTACCGGTTCCAGTGATTTAGTTGCCAAGGGAAGACCGGCCAGCGCAAATGAGGACGCACCATTTTTATATGGTGCGTCCTCATTACTATTACAATCAGCTGCGCGTCGTATCCCTGCCCAAACGGATAGAATTCGCGAAAACCATTGAAATAGGCTTCGACAGTGCTTAATCATTGCCGCCAAACAGATTCCCCATCGCCATCGTACCGAGCAAGCTTCCTTCTCCCTTGCTCTTGCCGCCTCCGGCTTTGCTCGCCGCGTAGATTCTGTCCGCCAGGCGGGAAAATGGCAGCGATTGCAGCCATACGTTTCCCGGTCCCGTTAAGGTCGCAAGCACCAGGCCTTCTCCGCCAAACACCGCGCTTTGTATATTCCCTGCAAACTGAACGTCATAATTGACGGTTTTTGTGATGGCAACGAGGCAGCCCGTATCCAACTTCAAGGTTTCTCCGGGCGCCAGCTCTTTTTCGACAATGGTACCTCCCGCATGCATGAAGGCGAGGCCGTCCCCCTCCAGTTTCTGCATGATAAAGCCTTCCCCGCCGAAGAGGCCCACGCCAACTTTCTTCTGAAAGGCAATGCCGATGGAGATTCCCTGGGCCGCGCAAAGGAACGCATCTTTCTGGCAGATCAACGTTCCGCCGTAGTCTGTCAGGTCAAACGGGATCACCTTTCCCGGATAGGGCGCCGCGAAAGACACGCACCTCTTGCCGTTTCCTTTGTTCGTAAACGTGGTCATAAAGAGGCTTTCGCCGGTCAGAACGCGTTTTCCTGCGGAAAACAGCTTCCCCTTTAACCCCTTTCCCTCCGTCCCCGATCCGTCTCCGAAAATGGTATCCATCTCAATCGACTGATCCATATACATCATGGCCCCGGCTTCGGCTACGATGGTCTCCTCCGGATCAAGCAGAATCTCCACAAACTGCAAATCGTTGCCGTATACTTTGTACTCCACCTCGTGTGCTCTGCGCATGGGTTTTGCCTCCTTTTTGATTCAGATTGAATTTTTATTCGCAGGTACCGCTCCTGAAAACTTGTTTTTCCCGGCAGTGGAACTATTGTCGCAAAAGGCTGGCTCGCGTCCCGAACCAGCCCTTCACAATACTCAATATATTATAACAGGCCGGTACGCTAGTACAGGATACCGTGCACGATTCCATATCACGCATTTCCGGCGCGCGGCTGTGGTCCGGGGCGGTTCATTTCAAATTTTCCACCATCCGAACCGCGATGATCAGCGCCTGCTCGCGCGTCGCGCTGGCGTAATTTGCCGCTTCTTCCGCCGGAGTGGTGGCGCGCGGGCTGAACTTGTTGTTGCCGGTGCCGCTGATGATGCCGTTTGCCGCCATGAAGTACACCGAATCCTTCGCCCAGTCCGATATCTTCTCATCGTCGGCAAAAAGGGCGGGCTTCGAATAGTCCAACGAAAACTGACTGTTGGTACTTAATGTCCAGCCGGGCATTGATACTTTTTTAAATACGCAGGTGAGCATGGTCGCGGCCTGCTCGCGGTTTAAAAGTGCATCGGGCGCAAACTTTCCGTTCCCCACGCCGCTTGTTGTGCCGATGTTATATGCCTTAAGCACCTCGACGTCCGTTGTGTCGGTAAAGGGATTTGTGACGGCCGGGATGGCCGCCGTCCCGGACAGCGCCTCGTAGACCTTGACGGATACCGCCGCAAATTCCGCGCGGGTGATCGGCTTTGTCATGTCTCCGCCCCTGAGCGAGTCGGGAATCAGCCCTAACGCGCCTGCTTGTTCAAGCTGAGCCGTTGCCCATGCCGAGGCGTTTGACCACGCCTGCACGCCGATGGTTACGACGTTGGAAAAGGGAGAGCGGTATATTGTGCCGTCCGCTTTTACAAATTCAAAGCACATGCGGAAGGAATAGGTGTTCTGCTCGATATTGATTTCACCCCACCCTCCCGTATCGATCGGATCGAACTCCATCACGCTGGACAGCACGTTGCCGGGCTGTTCAAACATATCCGCGCCTGCTTCGGATGCCCATGTCCCGCCGCTGATTTTCCAGTCGAGCACATTTACGACGGCGACCTGCCTGTTTGCCGCTTCCACGCTCTGCGGGATTGCGTATGTAAAATAGAAATACGGCCGGCCTTTTTCACGCGCTTTCCGTTCGCCCGCCAGGCTTGACGGAGCCTCGAGGCTTTGTAGGATCGAGCCCGCCGCGTTTTTCCCGATGACTGCGGTGTCCGACCAGGAGGAGACCACATCCATGTATCCCCATGTGTCGGAGGCCTCGTCATAAGATTCATATTCGTACACGTACCGGAACCGGAAGGAATAGGTATTGTTTTCCATATTCCATCCGTCGAGACCCATCCAATCGGGATAGAGCCAGGCGTCGAACGCGTTGGTTTCATCATGGATGGTATTTCCCGGCAGGAGGATAAACGTGTCGCCCGTGACGCCCGGCCAGGTTCCGCCGATGATTCCCGCATAACTGGTTTCGTAATACTCGGCAAGCGCCTGCTCGCGGAAAACGCCCGGCGTCCTGTCAAATGTCCAGGAGCCTTCATTGAGCTTAACGTCAAGCTCGATCAGCGGAGGTTCCCATCCCTCCTCTGTATTTTCGATAATATCCATGATACTGTCGGGCTGGGTGTAGCGCAAAATCAGCGTCGTATTGTCCTCGGCCATCCGGACGCCAAGGCTTTTGGGCTGTTCAAGGACAGGCAATGGGTTCCCGTTCATGTCGCTCTGCGCTCCGGCGGCAACGGGCAGCACAGAGAACATGAGAG
>JBFWME010000089.1:0-8362 GCA_050251755.1 Lawsonibacter sp.
GCCATCTGGCTGACCAATAAAATGGGCAGCCGCGAGGTGCTGCCCCTGACGGACATTCAGATTCCGGGCGTCCATAACGTTGAAAACTACATGGCTGCCATTGCAGCCGTGGATGGTCTGGCTCCGGACAAATGTGTTCGGGCGGTGGCCAAGCGCTTTTTCGGTGTGGAGCACCGCATTGAGCTGGTCCGGGAATTAAACGGAGTGAAGTACTACAACGATTCCATCGGAACCAGCCCAACCCGCACCATGGCCTGTCTGGACTCCTTTGACCAAAAGCTGATCTTGATCGCTGGCGGATACGACAAGGGAGTCCCCTTTGATCAACTTGGGGTAGAGATTACGAAAAAAGTCAAAATGTTGATTTTGACCGGCGACACCGCCCCGGCCATCCGCCGTGCGGTGGAAGAGGCCCCCGGCTGCGCGGACAGCGGACTGGAGCTGATTGAGACAGAGAATCTGGCCGCCGCCGTTGCCGCGGCACAGGCTGCCGCGGTCTCAGGGGATATTGTGGTGCTGTCCCCGGCCTGCGCCGCCTTTGATAAGTTTAAAAACTTTATGGAGCGGGGCAGGATCTTTAAGGAACTGGTCAACGCTCTGTAAGTGCGGAGGAATCCCATTGAATTATGAAACTGTATTGGGCCGCCTATGCGCCCTGTCCGGACCCAGTGGCTTCGAGCACGAGGTGGCCAGGGCGGCGGCGGAGTTGCTGCGGCCCTGGATGGACGAGGTCGCGGTAGACCGAATGGGCAATGTGGTGGGGGTGCGCCGCTGTGGTAAGGCGGATGCCCCCAAATTGCTGTTGGACGCCCACTTGGATGAAATCGGCTTTTTGGTCACCGGACATGAACAGGGGTTTCTGCGCTTTGCTCCCCTGGGCGGGGTGGATCCCAGAATGCTCCCTGACCGGGAGGTCACAATCCTCACCCAACCTCCAAGGTTCGGGGTTGTGGCCTGCCTTCCGCCGCACATTCAGACCAAAGAGGACATGGACAAGTCCCAGCCCATCAAGGAGCTGTATCTCGACGTTGGGCTGTCCCAGGAGGAGGCCCAGCGCCGGATCCCCATCGGCACTCCCGCCGTTTACCGGGCCGGCTGCACGCGCTTGGGCGAGGATCTGTTCTGCGGAAAGGCCATGGATGACCGGGCATGCTTTGCGGTCCTTGTGGATGCGGTGGAGCAATTGAACGGCGCCCAGTTGGACGTGGATCTCTATGTGCTTGGCTCCACCCAGGAGGAGACCCATAGTACCGGCGCCATTACCGCCGCTTACGGCATCGCTCCAGACCTGTGCGTGGCGGTGGACGTCACCCATGGAGACAGCCCGGACGCAGCCAAGGAAAAGACGTTCCCGCTGGGCGGAGGCCCGGTCATCGGAGTGGGGCCAAACTGCACCCGATGGATGTCAAAACGGCTGGAGCGAACGGCGAAGGAAGCTGGACTGGAGGTCCAGATTGAGGTCATGGCGGGACACAGCGGTACCAACGGCTGGCCCCTTCAAATCAGCCGGGAGGGGGTCGCCACCGCCGTGTTGTCGTTGCCTCTCCGGTATATGCATACCCCCATCGAAACGGTAAACCGAACGGATTTGGAGGACACAGCCAAGCTGCTGGCGTCCTTTGTCCTGGAAATCGGGGAGGAGGTACCCCACGATGATTGAACTGCTGAAGCAGCTGTGCTGCTTGGACGGGGTGTCCGGGGACGAGATCCGGGTACGAAAGTTTATCCGAACTCAGGCGGCGACCTATGCCGACATGGTTCGTACCGACGTGCTGGGAAATCTGATCGTATGGAAAAAAGGGAAAAAATCCGCCGGAACGCATCTGATGCTGTGCGCCCATATGGACGAGGTGGGAGTCATCGTCACCCGGATTACCGACGAAGGATTTTTAAAATTTGACTTTGTAGGCGGGGTGGACCGCCGGGTGGCCATCGGAAAGCCCGTGGTATTGGGTCGGGAAAAGATTCCGGGGATCATTGGGCTAAAGGCCATCCACCTGGTAAGCAAGGAAGAAGAGAAGAAGGTACCAAAGACCGATACGCTTTACCTTGATATTGGGGCAAAGGATAAAGACGAGGCCAAAAACCTGGTAGAGCCGGGCACTTACGGCGCCTTTGTGGGCGCGCCGGAGGAGCTGGGCCAGGGCTTGCTGAAGGCCAAGGCCATCGACGACCGGGTCGGCTGCGCCATCCTGCTGCAGTTGCTGAAGGAGGAGCTGCCGCTGGATGTGACCTTTGTCTTTACCGCCCAGGAGGAGGTGGGGACCCGGGGAGCATTCGGGGCCGCCTTTTCTGTCACGCCGAACGTGGCATTGGTTTTGGAGACCACAACAGCCGCCGACCTGCCCGACGTGGAGGGACACCGGACGGTGTGCACTCTTGGCAAGGGCCCGGTGATTTCTTATATGGATGGGTCCACCATTTATGACCGGGGTCTGTTCGAAGACCTCCGCCGCCTGGCCGAGGACAACGGCATCCCTTGGCAGACCAAGGAATACATTGCCGGCGGCAACGATGCCAGAACCATTCAGCGCACAAAATCCGGTGTGCGGGTAGCCGCCCTCTCTGCCGCGGTCCGCTATCTTCATGCCCCGGCCAGTGTGGGCAGCATTTCCGACTTTGAACACATGCTGCGTCTGACCCGCCTGTTTCTTGCTCACACGGCGGAAACGCTTTGATGCGGCCTTCCAAAAAGGGGATTTGATATGGAATTGTTTGATTTGATCCAGATGCTCAACGCCGCCCACGGCCCCTCCGGGGACGAAGCTGGGATCCGGGAGTTGATTGCGAATCTGGCGCGCCCTTATGCAGACGAAATGATCGCCGACACCATGGGAAACCTGATCGTCCATAAACTGGGGAAGGGGCCCAAGGTGCTGTTTGCCGCCCACATGGATTCCATCGGCTTTGTGGTCACCCACATCGAGAAGGAGGGCTTTCTCCGGGTGGGACGGCTGGGGGGAATCAGCCCTAAGGAGGCGGTCTACACTCCGGTCCGCTTTAAAAACGGGGTCCGCGGTGTCGTTGTCCCGGAGGAGAAAGCAGAGTTTGGAAAGCTGAAACTGGACGAGTGTTTTCTTGACATCGGCGCCAAGGATCAGGAGGAAGCCAAATCCATGGTGCAGGTGGGGGACACCGCTGTCTACGATACCCCGGTCTTTCAGAACGGTCGTAAAGTGATTTCACCTTACTTGGATAATCGAATCTCCTGTGCCGTTTTGCTGTCAGCTCTGGAGCGGATTCAGGTCGGTCCCAACGATTTGTATGTTGTCTTCACCGCCCAGGAGGAGGTCGGACTGCGGGGCGCCAAAACCGCTGCATGGTCTGTGGATCCGGATTACGGTCTGGCCGTGGACGTAACCGACGTGGACGACACGCCGGGCTCGGAAAAGTCCGGCACCGTTCAGCTGGGAAAGGGTGCCGCTATTAAGCTGATGGACTCTTCCGTCATCTGCCACCCTGCCATGGTGGAAAAGCTGGAGGCTGCGGCCAAGGCACAGACGATTCCAACCCAGCGGGACATTATGCGCGCCGGAGGCACCGATGCCGGAGCCATCCACACCACACGCGTCGGGGTACTCACCGGAGGCGTCTCGGTGCCCTGCCGGTATATCCACACCCCGGTGGAGATGGCGGATCTGGACGATGCCGAGGCCTGCGCCAAACTGGTGGCCGCGTTTGCCCAAATGGATCTGGAGACCTTATAAAATGGACGGAGTTTAGCATATTGACACCATACTACAAACAGGATTGGAATGACAAGGAATATGACCTTACAACTAAGCGACCGGGTAAAAGAGCTTGGGACGCAGGCGCAGTCGGCGCTTGCGGATCAGTTTGCCCGCATCGACGCCATTGCGGAGGAAAATACCGCCCGTGTGCTCTCCGCCTTTCAGAAGCATCGGGTATCCGAGGGATGTTTCGCCGGAACCACCGGATACGGGTACGACGACCTGGGACGGGACAAGCTGGATGAGATTTACGCCGATCTGTTCGGTACCGAGGCCGCGCTGGTCCGAATTCAGTTTGTCAACGGCACCCATGCCATCACAGCGGCCCTGTTTGGGGCCCTCAAAGCCGGCGATGTGCTGGTGTCCGCCGTGGGCGCCCCTTATGATACGCTGCTGGGTGCCATCGGGGTGGTGAACAAAGGCCCGGGATCTTTAAAGGATTATGGGGTGGAATACCGCCAGGTGGACCTGGTCCAAGACCGACCGGATTTGGACGGAATGGCAAACGCGGCCGCTGACCCAAGGGTCAAGGTGGTGCTGATTCAGCGCTCCAAGGGCTATTCCACCCGCTCGTCTCTGTCGGTGCAGGAGATCGGGGAAATGTGCCGTGTTCTCAAAGCAGCCAATCCCACAGTCTCCATCCTTGTGGACAACTGCTACGGAGAGTTTGTGGAGACCATCGAGCCGACCCATGTGGGTGCTGATCTGGTGGTGGGCTCCCTGATTAAAAACCCCGGAGGAGGCCTGGCCCCAACCGGCGGGTATATTGCCGGTCGGCGTGATCTGGTGGAGGGGGCCGCCATGCGGCTGACCGCCCCCGGAATCGGAGGGGAGTGCGGCTGTACATTGGGCCAAAACCGCCTGCTGTACCAGGGGCTGTTTTTTGCTCCCCATACGGTGGCGCAGGCATTAAAAACCGCCATTTTTGCCGCAAAGGTCATGGAATTGCTGGGGTATGAGACGGAACCACACTCCGATGCACTCCGCCACGATATCATCCAAATGATCCACATGAAGGAGCCGGAGGCGCTGAAACAGTTCTGCAAGGGGATTCAATTCGGCGCGCCGGTTGACTCCTATGTCACCCCCGAACCCTGGGACATGCCCGGATACGACTGTCCGGTGATCATGGCGGCGGGTGCCTTTATTCAAGGCGCCTCGATCGAGTTGTCCGCCGATGCCCCGATGCGGCCGCCTTATACGGTTTATTTGCAGGGCGGCCTGACCTTTGAGTCGGGAAAGCTTGGTATTCTGCTGGCTGCCCAGGCGCTGCTGGGATAAGAAAGAGAGGGGTTTCCTCCCTTGATTCGTCATAGGTCAAGCTGCGGCGGTCATATTCTTACCTTATCAGGGGGTGAGAGGATGACCATGCGGCCGTGGAGGAGGGAATTGGGCCGCCGTCTGCGCAGAAGCCCACGGACGCCCCACGGACAAGAACCGCTTCGGGGCGGCATCCACCCCTTTGTGGTGACGTTGGCGGTCGGGCTGCTGCTGGCTGGGGCAATCATTGCACTGCTGGAAACCCAACTGCGGCCCATGTTCTCCGCAGCGGCGCAGGCGCAGACAAAAAACACGATGACGGCAATTCTGGAGCATGCAGTGGTTGCGGATCTTGCCGAACGGAATATCAGTTACGCTGACCTGGTCTCCATTCAGCGGGATCAGAATGGCGCCATCACCTCCTTGACCACCGATATGGCCTCGATGAACCTTCTCCGGGCTGAGTTGATTACCGATGTATTGGAGGACTTGTCCGATGTGGACACCTCGGTCATTCAAATTCCACTGGGCAGCTTGCTGGACTCTGCGTTGATCTGGGCAAAGGGCCCGGTCCTGCGGGTTCGCTCCATGTCGGTGGGCACTGTTTCTGCCGAGTTTGAAAGTGAATTTTCCGCAGCCGGAGTCAATCAGACCCGCCACCGCATTTGGCTGAAGATGTCCGTCCCCATAACCGTGATGCTGCCAGGAGGATACGTGGATGTCCCGGTGGACACCGACCTTTGCATTGCGGAGACGGTCATTGTAGGCCAGGTGCCCGACACCTATCTGGAATTTAGTGGATCTGGCTCAAATTAACTAAAGAGGAATCGCAATGAACGGTTTGGATATCTTACCTTGGTATATCATCAATCTACTCAAGTACACCATCGAAATGCTTCCCTGTATGGGCGCTGCGCTGATTCTTTTTCTCCTGTTCCGGCCCGCCCGAACCAGAAGCCTGTTGCAAACGAGAAATCTGGTCAGCGGCCCCTGGCGCGAGGGAGCGCTGCTGCTGTTTGTCATGTTCGGGGCCGGATTAGCTGCGCTGACACTGTTTCCGGCCGGTTTCTGGAGACATGTTATCCGCTATCTCTGCCAGCCGGAAATCCGGGCCCAGGGATTGGATCTTGCCGCTCTGTATCCTTCCTGGGACGAAACCGCGCAGCGACTGGCCGATTGGCGCAACGTGCTGTTGCCCTTTCAGGAAATTCGCCGGGCTCTGCGCCATGGTTCCTGGCTCATGTTTATTCAGTTGGGGAACATTGCCATGTTTATGCCGGTGGGCTTTTTCGCCGCTCTGCTGTGGCGGCAGGCCAGGTGGTGGAAGTCCCTTCTGGCCGGATTTGCCGCATCTGTGTTCATCGAGTTTATCCAACTGTTTATCGGACGGGTCACAGACATTGATGACGTGATTTTAAATTCCACGGGGGCGTTGCTCGGCTACGGATTGTTCCGGCTGCTCCGGGCACTGTTTCCCCGCTTGAGCTCCAAATTCCAATGCTGTGAGAGAAAGGATACCCAAAATGGAATACTTGGCTGAGATCGAACAGTTGCGCCGTGAGTTGGAGCAGGCCAGCTACGAATACTATGTGCAGGACGCGCCCTCCATGGCCGACTATGATTACGATCGCAAGCTCCGTCGTCTGGAGGAGCTGGAGCAGGCCCATCCCGAGACAATCATTCCCAATTCTCCCACCCAGCGGGTGGGGGGACAAGCCCTGGAGGCCTTCTCTCAAGTGGAGCACAGAGTTCCCTTGGAATCTCTTCAGGATGTATTTGACTTTGAGGAGCTGCGCGCCTTTGATCAGCGGGTCCGGGGTGTCGTTCCAGAAGTTACCTATGTGGTGGAGCCGAAGGTGGACGGCCTTTCCGTGGCACTGGAGTATGAAGACGGCCTGTTCGTCCGGGGGGCGACCCGGGGCGATGGTCGGGTCGGGGAGGATGTCACCGAGAATCTGCGTACCGTCCGTTCCATCCCGCTGCACATCCCCGACGCTCCGGCCTATCTCATTGTCCGGGGCGAGGTGTTCATGCCCAAAAAGGTGTTCCGTGTACTGAACGAGGATCGGGAGCGGAGGGGAGAGGCCCTGTTTGCCAATCCCCGCAATGCCGCTGCCGGTTCCCTGCGTCAGCTGGATCCAAAGATTGCCGCCTCCCGAAAACTGGATATTTTGGTCTTTAACATCCAATGGGTGGAGGGAATCACCTTTCAGACCCATCTGGATACGCTGGAATATTTGGCGCGCAAAGGGTTTAAAGTGATTCCTCATGATCCGTGCGTCACGGTGGAAGAGGCCACGGCCCGGATCACGGAAATCGGAGAAAACCGGGACAGCTATCCGTTTGACATTGACGGCGCGGTTGTAAAGGTAAATAGCCTGTCACAGCGTGCGGCGCTTGGATCTACCGCCAAATTTCCGCGCTGGGCAGCCGCCTATAAATATCCCCCGGAGGTCAAACCATCCAAGTTGGTGGATATTGTGGTCCAGGTGGGGCGCACGGGGGTGCTGACCCCAAGGGCGGTTCTGGAACCGGTACGGCTGGCCGGAACCACGGTCACCAGCGCCACGCTTCATAACCAGGATTTTATTTCCGAAAAGGACATCCGTATCGGAGACACAGTTTTGGTTCGGAAAGCGGGGGAGATCATTCCGGAAATTCTATCTGTCGTGATGGAGAAGCGCCCGGAACAGACGCAGCCCTATGTGCTTCCGGAAACCTGCCCTGTGTGCGGCGCGCCGGTCAAGCGGGATGAGGACGGGGCCCACACCCGGTGTACCGGTGCTGAGTGTCCTGCCCAGCTGCTTCGCACGCTGGCCCACTTTGCCAGCCGGGACGCAATGGATATTGAAGGGCTGGGCATCGCCGTGGTGGAAAATCTGGTCAATGCCGGTCTGGTCAAAACGCCGGGAGATCTGTATGTTCTTTCGGAGGAAGATGTGGCCAAGCTGGACCGGATGGGGAAAAAGTCGGCCAAGAACCTGTTGGCCGCCATTGAGCGGTCGAAAACGCAGGATCTGTCCCGCCTGATTTTTGCCTTTGGAATCCGACAAGTGGGGCAAAAGGCCGGGAAAATTCTTGCCGCCCGGTTTCATACGCTGGACGCGCTGGAGCACGCCACGCTGGAGGAATTGACCTCTGTGGAGGATGTGGGAGAGATCACCGCCCGCAGCATCATGGAGTGGATGGCAAGCCCCCAAAGTAAGCATCTTATCACCAGGCTTCGGGCGGCCGGAGTCAACGTGACGGCCGCGGAGCAGGGGAGTGACCGCAGGTTTGAAGGGATGACCTTTGTGCTCACCGGCAGCCTGGAGCAATTCACCCGGGACGAGGCCGCGGCCGGGATTGAGTCGTTTGGAGGCAAAGTTTCC
>JBFWME010000090.1:0-8267 GCA_050251755.1 Lawsonibacter sp.
TGACAGACACCGATCTCAAGCTGGTTTTCCCCAAAGAGCCCGGTGAGAAACTCAACGTTCGGTTTATGGGTCGTAATCCAGACAATTTCCTGCAAGTGCCCCTCCCTTCTGACGGTTCGAGAAACTCCCCCGGCATTTCCCACAAGCAACAGGTTTTACAAAATTATTATAGCGGAGGTGCGCAGTCCGCAATTCTCTCTCGGCATTACTTAAATATATGCTTTTTGGAACCGGGTCATAGAGATTAGGCAAGTGCTTTTTGACATAACCATACCCCCTAATGCACATGAGTTTTGACATGTCTATGATAAACAAAATAACAAAGGCATTGATTTATTCAAGAGGAATTTCACTTCTGAAAGTTTCATTATCAGATCGTATATAAAATTTTTTTGCAAATTGCAATTGCAAGTTGAACACTTGTGTAGAACGGTAGCCGTAGTTCAGGCGGCGTAGATGCCGTCAAGGAACGCGTCGAAAAGCTCTTCCGGGGTTTGATAGCCGAGCCGCCTGCGAGGGCGACCGTTTATCTCATCAGCAAAGGTTAGAATCTGTGTGTGGGAGAACTTCTCAATGGAGACACCCTTGGGGATGAACTCCCGCAACAGGCCGTTATGACGCTCGTTTATAGGCCGTTCCCATGAGGAGTACGGGTGAGCAAAGTAGATCTCCGTGCCCCACTCTTCAACCAGAGCGAAGTCATCAAACTCGGAGCCGTTGTCGGCGGTGATGCTCTTGAAAACATTGCTAAAGTGGCCGGCAAACTCAGTATGGAGCGTCTGCATAACAGCCTGTACGGCCTCGCTGGTCTTGGCAGGAATCTGCATTGCGATATAGTTGTCTGTGGCTCTCTCGACAAGAGTGAAAATCACTGCCTCTTTGCCGCTGCACAGACCGACAACCGTGTCAGCCTCCCAGTGTCCCGGTTCGGTGCGGGTATCCACGATAGCAGGACGCTCCTCAATACTGCGGCCCTTGGGGCGCTTATGGATTCGATTCTTTCCCTTGGTGTGGCGTCGTTTCAGAACATCCTGCACTTCAAAGAGGGACAGAGGCAACCGCCCAGCCCATAGTGAATTGTAGAGCGTTTTGGTACTCACCATTTCATTCTCCTTGAACAACCTGTGTAACCTTGCGTAACCCACACAGGCGTCCAGTGACCTACGATGTTCCCGGACCTGCTGCACAACCCATCCTATGAAAGTAGTGCAGCTATTCACCTTGTGAGGCTTGTGGCAGCGGCCTCTGTTTGCCTCGTACACCGCTTGTCCGCGCTTTGCAGAGTAGCCGAGTGCTCTCCCCCGAGAACCAGTACGGGGTGGTGTGCCACGCCGTAACTCATACAAAACAGTGCTGGCCGAGCAGTTGACTTCTTCTGTAATCTGGCGTAGAGACCACCCCAACCGACGCAGGCGTTGAATGGTGCCCCTTTCCTCTCTCTGCAAATGTTGCCCTCGCTTGCGTTCTGGTTCTTCTATGATATAATCTTGGCAGTCCATAGTGATTGCCCTCCTTTGGCAGTTTGGTTGTGTAGCAACTCCATTCTACCATGTTGGAAAATCACTATGGATTTTTCTGTTCAGGCGTTCAACTTCATTTTACAACGCGCCTATAAAATTTTTTCTCATATTTTGTCTGAAAAATATGAGAAAATACTAACGAACGTAAGTCCTGTTGTCAAAATTACTCTTAACCTCTTGCTAAATTCCGAAGTGATGGCCTGGGCGGATAAATTTGATAAAGACAATCTTTATATCACAAGAACCGGCTTACAAAATTGAAGGCCAACATAATAAGTCAAAATGTGCTTTATTTGTTATCGATAGAATAAATTCGATTTCTATAAATTTTTATGCTATAATGTTTGAGGTGATTCTATACTGAATAACGGAGCACGGCTTTTGCTGGAGTGCTTTTTGGAAAATCAAGCGGATTAATTGTAAAGTCTATTATTGAAGGAGCGACGTATTTTTGCTGTATTTTTATAAGCGGCGAAGTACGTCCTTTGTTTTTAAATCCAGCTAACGGGCAATAAGGTACGGTCACGTTGTCGATAAATTCCTATTCCGAGGTGGAAAGCTCGGCCGCGTGTCGGGTGCCTGCCGCGTGCGGCGCCGGCGCCTCATAACGTACCTCTGCGGAGGGGATTATGAAAAGATAGGCCACACGATCGTCAATACGCTCGTCAACGTGGGCGGCATTGTGTGCGACGGCGCGAAACCCTCCTGTGCCACCAAGATCACGTCGTCTGTCGATGCCACCATTATGGCGCATGAGATGAGCATGCGCGGTTATGTGTTCAATTGCGGAGATGGCCTGGTGCAGAAGGACATCGAGTCCACAATAAAAGCTTTCGGTTACGTGGGCAGGGTCGGAATGCGGCAAACGGACGATGAAATCCTGAAAATAATGACCGAAAATGTGATATGTAAAAGCGGAAAGCTATACTATTCTGATTTTATTTATAAACAGGGTCTAAACCAATCGTAAAATTGAAAAGGAATTATGCTCATGTGTTCAGTATGGTTGCAGGAATTGACTTGGCAGGACGTCGACGTATATCTGAAAACGGATAATGTTGTCACGATTCCCGTGGGGAGCACGGAACAATACGGAGCTGCAGGCCCGTTGGGCGTGGACACTTATTCCGCGATCGCAATCGTCGAAGACGCGGCAAAGCGGACCAACCCGCTCCATCACATCATTGGGATGCCATACCGCTGAAAGGTAAGCGCGTCGGGGCCCGGCGCCATGCGCGCGGGGCATCCGATCGGGCGGCATGGACAAACGATTTACAATTAATTACAGCAGGAGGCGGTGTTTATGAAGAGAATTCAATGCGACGTTCTGGTCGTCGGCGGCGGAGGCGCTGGCCTGATGGCCGCATATTCGGCGACAAAGCATAACGTCAAGGTCGCGCTGGTGAATAAGGGCAAGGTCCAGAGGACGGGCGTTACCATAATGGCTCCGGGGGCGATCGCAGCGGTCGACGACCGGTGGAAAAAAGCCGGCGATAGCAAGGGGCTCCATATGGAAGACACCGTCAGGGGCGGTGGATTTATAAACAATGCAAAAATGGTCAAAGAGATGGTAGATCGGTCACCCGATCTGGTCTTGGAGCTCGAACACATGGGTGCGCTGATGCAAAGGGAGCCCGATGGCAAACAGTATATGCTGCGTATCGATGGCGGCCACAGTTATTCGAGATGCCCGTTCATCGAAGACCGTGTTGGCAAGGAAATGGTCAAGGCAATGGCAAGCGCTCTGGCGAAAAGAAATGTCGACCTCTATGAAAATATCATCGTCACGCGCTTGCTGGTGGAAGGAGGCCGTATCGCGGGCGCGGCCGGTATTTCCGTCATAGACCTCGAACCAGTGCTTTTTGAGTGCACTTCGGTCATCCTCGCGACCGGCGGGAGCGGGTCGGTCTATGCGAACACCGACAACTCCATTGACATGACCGGTGACGGATTCGCGCTCGCGTTAAAGGCCGGAGCCAGACTGCGGGATATGGAATTCGTGCAGTTTTACCCTATCGGCCTTCTCTTCCCTCCGGCGCTCAAGGGCATGCTGGGCGGCCTTTGTTATTACTGTCGCCTGTATAACTCCAAAGGCGAGCGGTTTATGGAAAAATACGATCCGGAAAAACTAGAGCTCTCCACCCGAGACAGGGTCTCACGCGCGATCATGCAGGAGGTAAAAGAAGGAAGAGGCAGCCCGTGCGGCGGCGTCTATATGGACCTCACGTTCAACGAGCCCGGATTTATCGCCAGGATGACCCCGGCCTTATATGCGACCTACCGCAATATCGGCATCGACCCAGAAAAGGAAATGATCGAGATCGCTCCCACCGCCCACTTCATTATGGGCGGGATGGACGTTAACGAAAAATGGGAGACGAACGTCAAGGGCCTTTTCGGAGCCGGGGAAGTCTGCGGCGGCATGCATGGCGGAAACCGTCTGAGTCAAAACGCCTTGGCGGAGGTTCTCGTCTCTGGTTCTATTGCGGGAGGAAGCGCCGCTCTCTATTCGGAGCGCGCGGAAAGAACAGAAGTCGATCCGGGTACCCTGAGGCGTGAAATCCAGAGCGTCGACACTCTGCTGAACAGCCGGGCCGGGCTGGAAGCGCACGAGATCAAAGCAAAGCTCAAGACAATCATGTGGGAAAAGGTCGGCGTAACACGGAACGAACAGCAGCTTAAAGAAGCCTACCGCGAGATCTGTTCTCTTGAAAAAGAACCCGTGTTCGTCCGGGACAAGGTGCGAAACTGCAACAGGAGCATTTCCGAAGCGTTCGAACTGAACGGCATGCTGACGGCCTCAAAGAGCATTGTCATTTCCGCATCGGAACGTAGGGAAAGCAGGGCCGCCCACTTCAGAAGCGATTATCCGGAGACGGACGATAAAAATTACCTTGTAAATATATTGCTTCAGCTTCGTGAGAATGAACTGGTGACATCTGTCAGAAAAGTCGAAACGGCAAATTTGGAAGGGGTGAACTGATATGTGTGCAAAAGTAAGTATATCCAAATTCAACCCGCAGATGGACAGAGTTCCCCACTACGAGGAATATGAATACGAGCTCAAAAAAGGAATGACAGTTTTGGATGTGCTCAACTGCATCCGGGACAATGTCGATTCCACCTTGTCTTTTTCATATTGCTGCCGGAACGGTCACTGCGGCTTATGCGCAATGAACATCAACAAGGAACCCGCGCTCGCTTGCAGGATAGCCGCGTCCGACAGTATGCTTCTGGAACCGTTAAACAATCTGCCTGTATTAAGAGACTTAATCATCGACAGAGACGCCTACGAAAAATTAAGACCAAAGCTCAGACTTTTTCTTGAACGGGAGTGCAAAGCGCGTGAAGAACCCGAAAAAATAGATATGGACAGCTATGAGGACTTTAAAATTGCAAGCAGATGTATCGAGTGCTACTCCTGCATTTCAGCCTGTCCCGTCTATAAAAAGAACCCGCACGCATTCGCCGGGCCGGCGGCTTTTGTCCTGGAGGCAAGGCATATTTTCGACTGCAGGGACGAACTTAACCGACAATTACTGATCGAAAGTGAAGGAATTGAAAACTGTATCGGCTGCGGACTGTGTTCAAAAGCTTGTATGGTGGGAGCATTCCCCTGTGAAACGATCGGTAAACTTAAAGGATTGGTAAAACAGTGCAAAAAATCTCCGAATTAAAATAATTCGGTATTATCCCATTACTTACGTTTAATCTAAAGGTGATATAATGGTATTGTAAATAATTATGCTTATGGCCCGGCGGAAACGCTGGACCATTTTGCTATAAAAGCGTAAGTGTAAAACGCCAACGTGCATTTTGCATTTGCGCTTATTCTTTTGCAACTCCGTTCTCCAGCAGAATCTCCAGGACTGCCTGCGCCATCGTTCTGGTTGGGGTTCCTCGGGTAATGTCGTCAAATACAATGCACACCCGCTTTTCCCCCTGGCCAGTTGCGACAGAGGCCGAGTACCAATGGGGTGCTCCAGGCAATCTCGGATTTTCTCCTGAGGCAGTGGCGGCATGGTGCGGGGAGACACTCTGCATCGACTATAAGCCCCATGCGCTCCTCAAAGGATAAATTGGTTCAGTTGCCTCTTATAACCAATATTGAACCTGCTAAAAAAGGAAAGTCCTCAAGTCCCTGATACAAAAGGACTTGAGAACTTTTGGCATCATTCCCACTCGATGGTGGCAGGTGGCTTGGACGTAATATCGTAGCAGATGCGGTTGATGCCTTTGACCTCGTTTACGATGCGCACCGAAATTTTATCCAGCACCTCGTAGGGGATTCTGGCCCAGTCGGCGGTCATAAAGTCGCTGGTCGTGACGGCACGCAGAGCCAAGGTATAGTCATAGGTCCGGCCGTCCCCCATGACGCCGACGGAGCGGGTATTCGTCAAAACTGCAAAATATTGATTCAGGTTTTGATCTTCGCCTGCCTTGGCAATCTCATCCCGGAAGATAAAATCGGCCTCCCGCAGCAGATCGGCTTTCTCTTTTGTGATGTTGCCAATGATCCGAATGGCCAATCCAGGGCCGGGGAAGGGCTGGCGGCTGACCAGATACTCCGGCAGGCCAAGCTCCCGGCCGAGCTGGCGGACCTCATCCTTAAACAGCAGGCGCAGCGGTTCGATGATTTCCTTGAAATCCACGTAATCGGGTAGCCCGCCCACGTTGTGGTGACTCTTGATGACGGCGGCATCCCCGGCTCCCGACTCGATCACGTCGGGGTAAATGGTGCCCTGGGCCAGAAAATCCACGGTGCCAATTTTCTTTGCCTCTTCCTCAAAGACCCGGATAAACTCTTCGCCGATGATCTTTCGCTTTTGCTCCGGCTCGGAAATTCCGGCCAGCTTACCCAGGAACCGCTGCTCGGCGTCCACCCGGACAAAGTTGATGTCCCACTTCCGGAAGGCCGCCTCCACTTCATCGCCCTCTCTCAGGCGCATAAGGCCGTGGTCCACAAAGACGCAGGTCAGCTGGCGGCCCACCGCTTCAGCCAGCAGAGCAGCCACCACGGAAGAGTCCACACCGCCGGACAGAGCAAGCAACACTTTACCGCTGCCCACCTTCTCCCGCATTGCGGAGATGGCAGTATTTTTATAGTCCTCCATGGTCCAGTCGCCCTTGGCGCCGCAGACCTCATAGAGGAAGTTGTGGATCATCTGAATGCCGTGTTCGGTATGGTTGACCTCGGGATGGTATTGAACCCCGTAGAATCCCCGGCTCTCATCGGCGATTGCCACATTGGGGCAGGCATCGGAGTGGGCGGTAAGCGCAAATCCTTCCGGCACCTTGGCCATGTAGTCGCCGTGGCTCATCCAGGAAATTCCCTGGTTGGGCAAGCCCTGGAACAGTTTGTAGGCAGTATCATAATAAGTGGGTGTCTTGCCGTACTCCCGGGCGGAATCGTCCTGAGCCGCAGTGACCTGGCCACCCAAAGTATGGGCCATCAGCTGACAGCCATAGCAAATACCCAGAATCGGCACACCCCAGGTAAAAATTTCCGGATCCACGTGGGGAGCCGTCTCCAGATAGACGGAGTTGGGCCCCCCGGTAAAAATAATGCCGATGGGGTCCATGGCCTTCAGCTCCGCCAAAGGGGTGGTGTAGGGCTTGACCTCACAGTATACGTTACATTCACGGACACGGCGGGCAATCAACTGGTTGTACTGGCCGCCGAAATCCAGCACGATGACGGTCTGGTGAGACATAAGCGCATCCTTCCTCACTAATTCAAAATCCAATTTAACAAATATTTAACCGTTCTCCCCCTTGTTTTCTCACCAAAATCAGAGTATGATGCGGTTAGAACACAAAGAAAGGAGGTTTGATATGATGACAGAGTTCCATTGGAGCAGTTTGGCCGACCTGGAAGACCTCATTTATGAGAATCCACAGACCGTGGCCAGCGAGCGGTAACCAAAACCAAACATTTGGACGAGGAACCACACCGAAGGGTGTGGGTTTTTTATTTTTAGGGCATGTTTGGCAGCACATAGCCGCCATCCGCCCGATTGAATCGGGCATACAAAACCCCGGCCGGCGTGTCGGCAAGGGGCGTCTCGTCCTTCCAATATCCAAAGGAGATCCGGTACTGCCCATCGGGCAGCGTCCCATAGGGGGACAGGTTCGGTTTAAAGGTAAAACGCTCCCCCGGCCCGGTCACCGCTCCCACGCCTGCGGTGCTGTAATCCTTGTGTGGCACCTGGTACCACGCGCCGTCCGACTGCACCTCCAGGCCGCAGTAGTCGGGCGGATCGCCGTGATAAAAGGCCTGGCTGCTGTCATTGACAAAGGTGAGCTCCAGTGTGTATTTCGTCAGGTTCAGGGAAAGCTCCGTTCCGGGCCAGGAAGTTCCCTCCCCGGCAGGCGTCAGTTCCGCCGCATTCAGCGCCACCGGCCGCGATGTCCACCAGACAAATGCGCCCAGTACCAGAATGATTAACGTAACCGCCACACCAAACCCGGCCCATTTCCGAATCCCCATAACGCAGCCTCCTAATCCGTTTTCCTGTTTTGACGCAGAAAACCGTCCCTTTGTTCCGGAGGATTTCGTTGCCTGCCGCTCCGCTCAAGGATCGAGAGAGGCGGCAGGCATTGGAGCACTCAGATCTTGGTAATATCGATGGGAGTCAGGTCCTCCGACCGGCTCTGCTGCCGGACGGTGAGCAGGGCCCGGGCGGTGTCGATGGCGGTGACGCAGCCCACGGAGTGCTCCACCGCGGAACGGCGAATCTTAAACCC
>JBFWME010000091.1:0-8226 GCA_050251755.1 Lawsonibacter sp.
CAGGCCCGCTTTGAACGGTAGTCCTGTTCCGTCGGGGGCGAAATCAGGTTGCCGTCCTAGACGACACGTTCCCGTTGGCCGGGCGTCCCGCCGCTTGTCCGTTTGACGGCTGGCGACACGGTTCGTCCGCATGCGATTTTTTGGGAAACGAACCAAAAGGAAAACCCAAAAAGGGATGGAACAGGGTGGAGTGGAAGAACGTAACTGACCGGACAACAAAAACACCGGCCTGCCCCCTAGTGGGACAGGCCGGTGCTTGCTTGAAAAAGACTTACTTCTCCATCGCGCAGATCAGATTGACCCGGCGTGCGTGGCGTCCGCCCTCAAACTCGGTGGACAAAAAGGTGTCGGTGATGCGCTCGGCCAGATTGGGGCCGATCATGCCCCCGCCCATGGCCAGCATGTTGGCGTCGTTGTGGCGGCGGGTCAGCTCGGCGGACAGGGGGTCGGCGCACAGCGCGCAGCGGATGCCCGTCACCTTGTTGGCGGTGATGGAGATGCCAATGCCGGTGGTGCAGATGACGATGCCCTTCTCACACTGGCCGGAGGCCACGGCTTCGGCGGCGGCGCGACCGAAAATGGGGTAGTCGCAGCTCTCGGTGCTGTCGGTGCCAAAGTCCTGGCAGGTAATGCCCTTGGCGGCCAAATAGGCCTTGATGTGCTCTTTTAATGCGTATCCGCCGTGGTCAGAAGCGATTGCGATCATAAGGATGCCTCCCAATATTAGTATAATTTGATTTGTTCAGGCCGGCGCTGGCGATAGACGGTCAGCCAGCGAAAGCCTGTTTCGCGCAGCAGTTCCAGGGACTGCGGGATCCCCTTGCCCACATGGGGCGGATTGTGGGCGTCGGAGCCCACCGTGATATACTCGCCCCCAAGAGCGCGGTAGCGCTCCAGAATGGGCCGCCAGTCCGCGATCTCACGACCGGCGTGGGTGTTGACCTCGATGGCCCGGCCCGTATGGATCACCGTACTCAACAGCATGTCCAGCTGATCCGACCAGGGATCCAGGGTTATTTTCTGTCCCGCCCGGCCATTGGTATACCGCAGGGGATAAATAATATGGCCCAAGGTATCATAATAAGGCAGGGGCGCCAGGGCCAGGAGACTGGAGAAGTAGTCGTCCAGCACCGTGCGGCAAACTTCCTCGGTGGGATAGTCCAGAAAAAAGAAGTCCTTGCCTCCGGCACGGGGGCTTAGGTTGTGAACCGAGCCGATGACAAAGTCCAGGGGTGCGCCGGATAAAATTTCATCGGCCAGTTTCGGGTTGGTGTGTGCGCCGCCCAGTTCAAGGCCGAGAAGCAGGTGAAAGTCGGGCCAATGCAAAGCGGCGTTCACGGCTTGATACTGGTCCAGTACCGGGCTCCAGTCCCAGGAGACTAAGGCGCTGCCGTCCTCCTGCTGCAAATCGCAGTGGTCGGTGGTGCAAAGCTCAGTCAAACCGGTTTGGCGGGCAGACGCAGCCATGTCCTCCAGCCGGGCGGTACTGTCCGGGGAACAACAGGTGTGGGTGTGGCAGTCGACAAGATGCATGAAAGACCTCCTTCGTCCCGCCGCCCAGGGCCTCCCCATGGAATGGGGCGGGGGTCGGTCCTTTTATTGTAGTTTCTTTTTTTCGGTTTGACAAGAGGCAAAGAGAAGAAAGACCGGAATCGAGGTGGTTAAAATGGGGCGACTTGCTGGGCATACTCCTGGTAAAAACAGTCCAGCTTGCCCGGATACGTCTCCTTCCAAGGCTTTTTTCGGCCGCAGTAATGAATGATGCGGCTGTTCTCGCGCACCCAATCCAAATCCAGCTCCGCCAAGGCCGTCAGTCTGGCGGTGAGCAGAAGCCGTTCGGTCATGTTGTAGCGAAACGGATTGAGCCGCAAAATTTTGTCTCCGTACAGGGCGCTGATCACATCCTGGTCGGGCAGGAGAAGGGCGTGCCGGTGCTCCTTCACATAGTCCAGTACCGGCTGAATCCGCTGTTCCCGACTTAAAAGAGAAAGATTCATCAGCAGAACGCCGGAGTTGATATAGGGCCCGGGCGCCTCGGAACCCAGCCGGATGGCGTTCAGCTTTTCAAGGCCCTTTGCCACATGGCTGGCGGCGGCAAACCAGTTTTCTTCCAGATCCAGCTCCCACAGGTCGTCCAGCTGCCCCAGCACAACCAGGTCCGGATCCAGGTAGAGTACCCGGTCCAGAGACTTTGGCAGGTACCGGGCGGCAAAAATTCGGTCGTACATCTCCAAGGGGTAGCGGTCGGTGGTAGGAGCGCCGGCGAACAGAGAATCCCCTGCGGGAAGGTTCACCAATTCCAGACCAGGCTCGGCCACCGCCCGGTTCAGAGCCTCAAAATCTTGGGGCAGCAAGGAGCGGTTCAACACGAAGACCCGAAGGGTTGTATGGCGATGGTGGACAGCCAGACTTTTCAGCATAACAGCCAGTGGATGGAGGTAATTACGGTCAATGGTCACAAAAATGTCCATGAAAAAACTCCCAATCGGATGTATTTGGCGGCGTAGAAGTACGTTACGGCCGGAAAAAGGCTTGTGGGCGGCCTGACCCTTGCCGAAAACGGGAGAATTTGATATGCTGAACATGCGAAGGAGGGAATGCCTATGAGAATTACGGTGGAATATGCCCCGGTGCCGGAGAATGAGGTAGTCCTCCGGTGTGAAAAGCTGGACCAGGAGATGCTGCGGGTGCTGTCCTTGCTGCGGTCCGGGCTGCAAAAGCTATGCGTTTGGGATGACAAGCGGGAGGTAACGCTTCTGTCTCCCGGCGAAGTGATTTACTGCGAGAGCGTGGACGAGCACACCTTTGTGTACACCGCGGGATCCGTGTACCAAACAGCGCTTAGTTTGGCGGAACTGGAAGGGCGGTTTGGAGACCTGGGATTTTGCCGGGTGGGCAAGGCAACGGTGGCAAACCTCTACCACATCCGAACGTTGAAAAGTCAGCCTGCTGGAAGAATCGAAGCAACTCTGGAGACGGGAGAACGGCTTATGGTATCCCGTCATTATGCGCCCCTGCTGCGGGAGCGGCTGGAGCCGAAAGGAAAGGAGTAAATATGAATACATTTATTCGTCTTTACGGTTGGAGCATGAACATGAAGTTTCATATGGCTATTTATACGTTGGCCCTGGCTGCCTTAGACGGAGTGGTTCAGTGGCTGATGGGCGTACGGACCCTCCCCATCCTGACTCTGCTGGAAATGATGGTGGTGTCCATGGTCGTGGCGATGCTGGAATCCTGGATTTTCCCCCGGGAAGGCGCCTGGGAAGGGATGGCCATGGTGCGGCGGACCGTGCTGTGGGCGCTGATGTGCAACCTTGGCTTCGTTGGGGGCGCGCTGGTGTTCGGTTGGTTTCAAGGCGTGCCCGTCTGGGCGGCGGCCCTGCTGGTGCTGTTCCTGGAGTTCGGCGTAACGGCTATGTGGTTCGGGATGCATGTGGTACTGAAAAAAGATACGGAGCATTTAAACCGAAACTTAAAGGACTATCAAAACGTGACCAGAGCTTGACAGAAAACCAGGAGAAAGACAGAGGCGGAGCTCCGCCTCTGTCTTTTTGTATGCTTGGACAAACTCGTTTGATCGCGTGCGGGGGTGTGGGGGTGGATTATGCCATCATGGAACAGACCAGTTCCGTATACTCTGCCGGGTCCTCCAAAGGCAGTCCGGCCAGAAGCAGGGCCTGGGCGTACAGAACCTTGGCATATTTGGCCACGGTGTCTTTATCTCCGGTGTCCACCGCCTTCTTCAGCGCGGCGAAGGGAGCGGAGTCGGCATTCAGCTCCAGCACCCGGGCGGCCTTCATGTGCTCGCCGCCCTCCATCTTACTCATATATTTCTCCATTTCCAGGGAGACGGGGCCATCGGAGGTGAGGCAGCAAGCGCCGGACTTCAGAATGGAGGAGACGCGGACCTCCTTCACCTGGTCGCCCAGGACTTCCTTCACGGCCTCCAGCACGGGCTTGCCGGATTCGGCCTTCTCCTCGGCCACCTTCTTCTCCTCCTCGGTCTGGGGAAGGGCGTCCTCGTCGGAGACCGATTTCAACTTTTTGCCGTCGATCTCGGCCAGGGACTTCATCACGAAGTCGTCCACGTCCTCTGTGCAGTACAGGATCTCGTAGCCCTTGTCCAGAATCCGCTCGACCTGAGGCAGCTTGGCAATCTTCTCTACACTCTCGCCGCAGGCGTAGTAGTAATAGGGCTGATCCTCACTCATCCGATCCTTGTAAGCGGCCAGAGTGGTGTTGGCGTTTTCTTTGGAGGACCAGAACAGCAGCAGATCCTGAAGCACGTCTTTGTGGGCGCCATATTCGGCGGCTACCCCATATTTCAGCTGAGTGCCGAAGGCCTTCCAGAAGGTTTCATACTTCTCACGGTCGTCTTTTTGCAGCTTAAGCAGCTCCGATTTAATCTTCTTCTCCAGAGCGGAGGCAATGACTTTCAACTGACGGGTGTGTTGGAGCACCTCACGGCTGATATTCAGCGAGAAGTCGGCGGAGTCGACTACGCCTTTGACAAAGCGGAAGTAATCCGGGAGCAGATCGGCGCACTTTTCCATAATCAGGACGCTGGAGGAGTAGAGCTGCAGTCCCTTTTGATACTCCCTGGTGTAAAAGTCGTAAGGGGTCTGGGCGGGGATATAAAGCATGGCCTTGTAGGTGACAGCTCCCTCGGCGCTGGTATGGATGACAGCCAGGGGATCCTGCCAGTCGCCAAACTTTTCTTTATAGAAGGCGTTGTACTCCTCGGGTGTTACCTTGGACTTTTGGCGCTGCCACAAGGGCACCATGGAGTTGATGGTTTTCCACTCCTTGACGGTTTCCCACTCGGGCTTGTAGTCCTCGGGGGCGTCGGCGGGCTTCTCCTTCTGGCGGTAATCGTCTACCTCCATGACAATGGGATAGCGGATATAGTCGGAGTATTTTTTGACCAGTTCCTGCAATTTGTAGGTCTCTAAATACGAATCGTAATTCTCATCCTCGGAGTTGGCCTTGATGTGCATGATGATGTCGGTGCCTTGTGAGTCTTTCTCACAGGCGGTGACGGTGTAGCCGTCTGCTCCGTCGGACTGCCACATCCAGGCCTCGTCGCTGCCCCAGGCTTTGGAGATCACGGTGACATGATCGGCCACCATAAAGGCAGAATAAAAGCCAACGCCAAACTGGCCGATGACATCAATCTTATCAGCGGCCTTGTCATCTTCCGCCAGGCCGGCCTTAAACTGGCCTGAGCCGCTGCGGGCAATGGTGCCCAGATTGGACTCCAGATCCTCTTTGGACATGCCTACCCCGTTGTCGGACACGGTGAGGATGCGTTTATCCTGTTCAGGGACAATGGTGATCTTCAGGTCCTTGCGCTTTACCTCCACACTGTCGTCGGTGAGCGATTTGTAGGCCAGCTTGTCCTCCGCATCGCTTGCGTTGGAGATTAGTTCCCGGAGAAAAATCTCCTTGTGCGTGTAGATGGAGTTGACCATCAGGTCCAACAGGCGCTTGGATTCCGCCTTAAACTGTTTCTTCGCCATATTCGGATTCCTCCATATATCATTTATATAAAAAACAAAATCGTTAGCACTCGATATTATTGAGTGCTAACGATATCATAGCGCGGTCCCGGGAAAAAAGCAAGAGAGTTCACAAATTTTTTACACTTCACCCATCCGAGTGTTAATGATTCAGGGATAGGTAGACGCGGAGCACACAAGTGCCCGTCTCCGGCTGGTAGTAGGCGGCAGTGGTTTCGTTGCCAACCTCCGCCAAAGGTCCGGACAGATTGCACCAGGTTCCCGAGGGAGACGGCAGGGTGGAGAGCAGGACACCATCCCGGCTGTAAACCAGCCAGTCGGTTGTCCCCGTAGGACGCGCGGCAAACAAAAGCGGCTCATCCTCTCCACCGCCCAGCACCGTTAGAATGCCTCCCTGAGATGGCAAGATTACGCTGCCATTAAGATCCGTCACGGCGAAGGAAGGGCTGTCGCTCCAAGGGTCAAACACGACCCGGTCTGCTCCGATGACATAGGGAGAGGCATCCTGGGTCAGAGGGCTCTGGAACGTATATCGCTGTTCCCCGAGCGTGAGGGTGACCATTCCATCTTCATCGGTGCTGCTGTTCCAATAAATCGTGCTGCCGAACCGCTTTTCACAGGAGGCGTACCACTCCTGTGACGGCTGGGTGGTCACCGCTCCGGTCTTCGGGTTTAGGAGCCGGGCGGTATCGCAGTTATCCCCCCAGGTGCCTAGGAAGAACTGCTCCCCAGTCCACTGGGCCGTTTCGTAGGCATCCCCGGTAAACCAGGGAAACTGGTATGGATCGTCAATGCCAAGCTCTGCCCAAGTCCAGGATTTGGTCACTGCCCCGGTTTGGGCGTCCAGCAGGGAGAGGCGCTCTCCATTTCCCGCTGCAACCCCGCCGGGAAAGCCGAAGCATCCCCAGTAGACAAAGTCGGTGCACCAGCTTCCGTCCTGAGCGGCCAGAGCAACGGTTTGGTTGTTGTAAGGGTTGCCGTTCGTTGGGTCGCCTTTGTGCAGTTGAAAAACGGGCAGACAGCGGATCACACTGGTATGGGCGGCCTCATCCGCATCATAGGACACGGAAAAAATTGAGTCACAAATTGCATCCATGACGATCGTTCCGCCTTCGGTCATCATGCCATAAAGTGGAACAGAGTAGGACGAGTCATCCTCCGGAGTTACGAAATATGCCAGAGCACCTGAGAACGGAACCAGCGTCCCGTAGTCGCTCCGGGGAATCAAATGATCCATGTACTCCGGATACCAGCGGCTGCCCACGGCGGGTAACGGATCCTCCTGGTTCCCCAGCACAGACCAGTCGACCTGGACATTAGGGCCGACAGGGGAAGCCGAACGACTTTCGGAGGCAGTGGGACTTGAACTCGGACCCCGTACCCCACACCCGGTCAGCAGGACGACCGACAGGGCCAGGGCAAAAAACGGTTTCTTGGTCATTCATCAGCCCTCCGTTCCGGTCACGGGAATATAGCCCTCCAGTGTTGCCAGTTTTTTCCCGTCCGGACCCAGTACCCAATCGTAGAGAATACGGGTGGGACTGTCCTCCCGGGCGTCCTTGGAAATGGCGATAAAATAGGGGTTGAGGAAGGGGTATTCCTCCACTTGTATGGAGTCCGCGGAGGGCTGTACTCCATCAATGGACAGCACCTTTAAGCCCTGGGCCATCTCCATGTCGCTGGCGTAGGAATAGACGGTATAGCCGATGGCGGCGGAAGAGTTGTCATACGCACGGATCCCCCTTGAAAGGGAGTCCGAGATCCAGACTGCGGGGGCGTCCATGGGCTCCTGACCGTCCATGACCAACGTTTCAAACATGGTCTGAACTCCGGCCTCCTCGTTGCGCTGGAAAGGAATAATATCCAGGTCATCGCCGCCCACTTCCCGCCAGTTGGTAATCTCTCCGGTGTAAATTTTTTGTACCTGCTCACGGGTCAGGTTGTCTACGGGGTTGTTCTGATTGATGACAAATACCAAGGCGTCCGTGGCGAATGGGGTGAGGAGCCACTGATCCCCTGCCTCCAGTTCGGACAGCACCTGAGGGTCCGGCGCAGCGGCAATCAGCAGGTCGGTATCTCCCGCCATCAGGTTGCGGTAGGACTGGGTGGTGCGGGAGAAGTTGATCAGGTTGGCCACCTGGTCCAGATCCTCCCCCAGCAGCACGGCGCACATGGCCTTGGCCAGAGAAACGGAGGAGGCGGAGCCGTCCAGCCGTGGGAAATTATCCCGGGTAAAGACAAAGGGCGCCTCGGTCTGAACCGGCTGAGAGACTGAGCTGGAAACCACGGTAGAACCGGAGACGCTGTTTCCAGCGGGGGCCTTGAGCCCGCAGGCAGAGAGCACGAGGATGAGGCTCAGCCCGGCGCTCAAAAAAAGATGTTTCATTTGATGATCCTCCTCAGATACGATGCTATCAGAATAGACGAAAATTTCAAGACACCGTTCCCGGATACAAATCCATTCGATTGGAAATCCCCTGCCGTTTCTTCACGAATTCGTTGTAAAATAGCGAAGAAATGCTGAAAATTTAGAACAAATGAGCAACAGATGAAGAATTCCTTAAAATTTGATGAATGGATTGACAAATGCCCAGAGATGTATTATTGTACTAATAGACTAATACAAAAGTACAGGAGGGAGCAGCTATGGAATGGAAGCTCACCGAAGACCGGCCCATCTGGCTTCAGCTTGCAGAGCAGATGA
>JBFWME010000092.1:0-8219 GCA_050251755.1 Lawsonibacter sp.
CCGCTGTCTCCGCCGCTTCTTCCGCTGCCGACTTGTCGGTCCAGAAGGAGTTGTTGGTCAAGTGCAGCGCACTGCTGTCTGACGCCTCTAAGGCGCTGGAACATTTGAAGGCACTTCTGCCTGAGGTAGACTCCATGGACGACGTGGTGGAGATGGCGATTGCCTACCACGACAAGATCGTTCCCGCTATGGCTGCTCTTCGTAAGCCGGTGGATGGACTGGAACTGTTGGTGGATAAGAGCATTTGGCCCGTTCCCACTTACGGTGACCTGATGTTCGAGGTTTAAATTTTGATTCCTTCCTTTTCCTAATTCCTTTTCTGCAAAAACCCCCACGCCGAAAGGCGCGGGGGTTTTTGCAGAAATTCGATGCTACCGGCGGGGGAATGTGCTCAAGTATTATGTTCATTTTTTGCCGGGCGGCCTCGTCTCCGGGGCCCGCAGGCAACGCGCTCAGCCCCAGCCACCGACAAATTTCGTTCGGCCGTCTTCCAGATCTTTGACCACAAAAATTTCATACAGGTTGCTGAGGACCGCCCAGGTCACCGCATCCATGATACCGGTCTCCTCCATTCCAGCCGCCCGTTGGAGCCACCGGACATTGTCCGACGACATAGGCCCGTGAAATCCGTCCGCTTCATGGGGAGAAATTCCATTGAACTGCCTGGACAACACCTGGAACATGGTCTGGGGCAAAATCATGAACTCCTTGTTCGCCCCCGGCTCTACCCAGCATCTCTCCCCCGGGAATGCCCGAAGCGCCCTGGGATCAGCCAGCTGTTTCTCCAGCTCCATCCATTGGTCCCGGATGGCATTCCAAGTTCCCCAATCCACAGCGCCGGTTACCGGGGGATGCAGCTCCCGCTGGAACAACATCACAGCCTCCATGGTCTTCTCTCCAAAGATCCCATCCATCTCTAATTCCGGCAAAAACCGATAGTACCCGGACAGTCGGCGCAGCATATACTGCAAGCCGCGCACCGGCTGAGCCAGCATTCCCTGCCCGGCAGCCTCTTCTCTCATACCTGGACCATCTCCCTCCGGTCTGTCCAAAATTCATGTTTGCCACCCGCATTCCCGTGGTATCCCCACAACAATGCAGATCTCCACAGGACATTGCGGCCGGACCTTTCCAAATATGTACCCGCACAGGTGCCAAGCAGGCTGCGGCAGAAGTTCCTTCTCCCGACGCTTCCGCGAGTAGGTTGGAACCTGCACCCCACGAAAAAATTCCGAGTGTACCGAATCACCATCAACTTCACTTTTTCGAACGACTTTGCGCTATGATCTGTCTGACGTCCCGCCGCTGCAAACTGCTTTGTCCCTCAGCCAGGGGAATCAGCTCCAAACTTTGCACCGTTTCTTCCCCGGAACATACCCGAACGCCATCCACCCGGAGCATGGTATACCCCGGATGCTCGGCCCACACGCTGCACAAAGCAACCGCCTCCTCGCCGCCGGATTGGACACGTTTATAATCATTCAACGTTGGGACTTCCACACATCGGATCCGTCCGCTGCTGTCGGTAAGCTGTACACTCAGCAAATCATATTTTCCTGTTTTGCTGTTCCGAGTCACCACCACGGTGGCCCCCTCCAACGGGATTTCCGCTTGAGAGGTATAGACTTTTACGCTCAGCTTTCCCACGTTTGCCATATACCACGCCTCCTCATCGGCGAGACATGGCCCGCCCTGTTTTCCCATGCTATGCGGCGAACACGAAGGTGGTTCCCGGGCAAAAAAGCCGCCTGCCAGTATAGTGGCAGGCGGTTTTTTCTTAAGTTTAGCTCCAGCTCTCATCATGCTCGGAGCGCTTGGCCCGACTCATCAGGTCGGTCACCACGCTATGGGCGTCACGGCCCTGATACAGCACTTCGTATGCAGCCTGTGCAATCGGCATCTCCACCCCAGTCTTTTGGGCAAGGGTTCGGGCAGTTGCGGCTGCGTAGTACCCCTCTACCACAGCGCCAATTTCCTGAACAGCTTCTTCCACCGGCTTTCCCTGTCCGATGAGAATGCCGCAGCGGCGGTTTCGGGAATGCATGGAGCAACAGGTAACGATCAAATCACCCACTCCGGCAAGGCCGGTGAAACTCTCCTTTTTTCCGCCCAGGGCCACCCCAAGCCGAGCCATCTCAGCCAGTCCCCGGGTCATGAGCAGGGCCTTGGTATTGTCTCCATAGCCCATTCCATCACAGCAGCCGGCACTCAGGGCGATGACGTTTTTCAGCGCGGCACAGATCTCGGTCCCCACCTTATCGTCACTGGTATACACACGGAACCGCTGATTCATAAACAGATCCTGCACCTGCTGTGCCACCTTTTCATCGTCGGCGGCCGCCACGACGCCGGTGGGGATATGACGGCCCACCTCCTCGGCGTGGGAAGGACCGGACAGCACCACCACAGGACACTTGTCTCCCATTTCCTCCTCGATGACCTGGCTGAGACGCAGAGAGCTGTCCTTTTCAATGCCCTTGGATACAGACACCAAAATGGTACCCGGATCCACCAACTCCTTCATCTGGGCGGCGGTAGAGCGTACTGCAAACGAAGGGGTGGCGATCACCACCAGACCGCAGCCCTTGACCGCAGCCAGGTCGGTGGTAAAGTTCAGTTCCTCTGGCAGGGGCACGCCCTTCAACATCGGGTTTTCGTGGGTTTCCCGCATCAGTTTGGACTGCGCCTCGTGATAAGACCAGAGTATAACATCGTTTCCGTTCTCCACCAGCAGCAGTGCCAGGGCTGTTCCCCAGCCTCCGCTTCCCACTACCGTAATTTTCATGGCCTGGGCCTCCTCGTTGTTCGTTGTGGTTCTCTTTTAAGGAAGAGGGATTCCGCTAGTTTTTTCTATGCAGGCTAAATTTATTTTCTGTACCGGCAAGCAGCCGCTTGATGTTGCCGCGGTGCATGTACAAGATCAGCCCGCCGATGACAATTCCCAGACTTGTGACGGTCATATTCCGGTAAACCAGCCAAGTAGCCACGGGAAACAATGCCCCGGCAACGCAGGAGCCAAGGGAGACATACCGGGTGAGGACGGCCAGAAGGAAAAACCCGCCCCACACGACCACGGCGATGCGCCAGTCGATCAGAATGGCGATGGCGCCCCCGGACAGAATTCCTTTGCCACCTTTAAAATGGAACATGCAGGGGAACATATGCCCCAGCATGCAGAACAGGCCGGCCCAGTATTTAAACAGGATCACCATTTCCGCCGGATCCGGCTGTGCCGCATCGACCCCAAACCCGGGCTGGTAATAGCCGGACAGCCAGACACCGATCTGCACCGCCACGACTGCTTTCAGCATATCGCATAGGATCACCACGACGGTCAGAGGACCGCCAAAGGTCCGATAGAAATTGGTGAGGCCGGCGTTTCCGCTTCCATGATTCCGGATATCATCCCGCAAAATATACTTGGAGACAATGACCGAACCGTTAAAGCAGCCGCAAAAGTAGGCAATGATCGCAACCGCTAAAAACTGTATCCGCGCCAGAAGAAACAATGTCAGCATCGTTTACTCCTCCTTGTCGCCCTTCTGCCGGATGGTCATACGAATCGGAGTTCCCTCCAGGCCGAAGGTGCTTCGAATTTGATTTTCCAAATACCGCCGGTAAGAAAAGTGGAACAGTCGAGCGTCGTTGCAGAAACAGACAAAGTGGGGGGGGCGGATTCCGGTCTGGGTCATATAGTAAATTTTCAGCCGCCGTCCTTTATCCGTGGGTGGCTGGACCCGGGCGGTGGCATCAGAAATAACGCTGTTGAGCATCCCGGTAGAGATACGGGTGGCCGCCTGATTATTCACGTAATTGATCAGGTCGAAGAGCCGATCCACCCGCTGCCCGGTCAGCGCGGAGATGAACACCACGGGCGCATAGGTCATATAGCTGAGATCCCGCATGACGTCCTGGCGCATCCTGTCCATGGTCTTGCCATCCTTCTCGACAGCATCCCATTTGTTGACCACAATGATACATGCTTTTCCCGCCTCATGCGCCAGCCCGGCCACCTTGGTGTCCTGCTCGGTGACCCCTTCCCGTGCGTCGATCAGGATCAGACACACATCGCTGCGCTCAATGGCCATAGTGGCCCGCAGGACGGAGAACTTCTCGATGCGGTCGTCCACTCGGGACTTCTTGCGCATCCCGGCTGTGTCGATGAGCAAATATTTGCCCTTCTCGTTTTCAAAGAAGCTGTCTACCGCATCCCGGGTGGTCCCCGCCACATCGGAGACAATGACCCGCTCCTCCCCTAAAATCCGGTTGACCAGAGAGGACTTGCCCACGTTGGGCTTGCCAATAATGGCCACCTTAATGGTGTCATCTTCTTCCTCCTCCTCCCGTTCCGGAGGAAAGTACGTAAAGCAGGCATCCAGCAGATCGCCGGTGCCATGCCCGTGGAGGGCAGAGACCGAGATGGGGTCGCCCAGCCCCAAGTTGTAAAATTCATAGACATCCGGGTTCTCCCGGCCGGTCTGGTCCGCCTTGTTCACCGCCAGCACTACCGGCTTCCGCGCCCGGAGCAGCATGTTTGCCACCTCCTGGTCGGCAGCCGTTATCCCCGTTTTTACGTCGCACACGAAGATAATGACAGTAGCCGCCTGGATGGCAATCTCCGCCTGTTCCCGCATAAAGGACAGGATCTGGTCGTCTGTGCCCGGTTCGATGCCGCCGGTATCCACAATGTCGAAGATCCGGTTTCTCCATTCGCACTGGGCATACAGCCGGTCCCGGGTGACGCCGGGCGTATCCTCTACAATGGACAGCCGCTGCCCCGCCAGCTTATTAAACAGCATGGATTTACCCACGTTGGGCCGACCCACGATTGCAACTAAAGGTTTCATCTTGATCACACACCTTATTGGATGTATAAGAGAGTTCCATTATGAGGTTCTCTTATCGATTTCCGGGATTATAGCGGTAATACTCGTCCTCGGGCAGATTTGGCTTCGATGGAAGAGGCTGCGTCTGAATGCCGCAGATAGCGTCCAGCAGCTCGTAGCCATCCTGGGCCACCGGGATCACGGGCACTCCCAGCTCCCGCTCCACGTCGTCCAGAGAGACGTCGTCCAAAAAGACCCGTTCTCCGGAGCGCAGCATGTTGGCCGGGATCAGCAGCCGCTCCCCCAGGGGCTTGCCCCGCAACTGCTCAATGAGATCGCCTCCCGTAACCAATCCGGCTACCGTAATGGTCTCGCCAAAAAAGCGATTGGCAACGGGGTAGACCCAGCTTTTTATTGGTTCACATTTTGACCGCGCCATGTCAACCAATCCGCTGAGAAAAGGAGCCGCCGATACCCCGGTGGCAATGGAAAACGGGCGCGCGCCCTCCATCTCCTCCCGCTCCATCAGATCCAGTGCCCTGCGAAATTCCTCGGTAAGCAGGCGCAGCATGCCCACCCCGTTGTCCAACTGGGTAAAGTCTTCAAAGTAGTCCTCTGGGGGCAACGCTCGTCCGGCCAGCAGATAAAATTCGTCGGAACACCACACCAGCCGGGTCCCCTGCCGCCGTAGGTGCTCCGCCGCAAAGGCCTCCACCTGGTCGACCAGCGCGGCGGCCCGCTCTCCGGTGTAAGGGGTTAACGGATACAGTCCCTCCCGGAATTTGGTCACCCCCACGGGGACCACCGAGACGCTGTTTACCGACGGGAACATCTCGGACAAATCGTTCAGCGTTCGATCCAGCGCCGGGCCGTCGTTGATGCCGGGGCAGGCGACAATCTGGCAGTTCATGGTGATGTGGTTTTGGGCAAAACGGCGCATGGTGTCGATGGCCTCCCCCGCCCGCTTGTTTTTCAGCATTTCTGCTCGGAGGGCCGGGTCGGTGGTGTGGACGGACACGTTGATGGGGGAAATGCGCAAGTCAATGATCCGCTGGATCTCCCTCTGGGATAAATTGGTCAGGGTCAGATAATTGCCCATCAGGAACGACAGCCGGGCGTCATCGTCCTTGAAATACAGGGAAGGCCGCATTCCGGGGGGCATCTGATCCACAAAGCAGAAGATGCAGTTGTTGGCACAGGAACGGGCCCGGTCCATCAGGTAGGTTTCAAACTCAAGGCCCAAATCCTCCCCTTCCGACTTTCGAATCCGAAGGGTACGGGCAGTACCGTCCGCCCCTTCCAAAACCAGTTCAAGCCGTGGGTCGTAGCTGTAAAATTTATAGTCCAGCACATCCACAATTCTGTGGCCGTTGATGCAGGTCAGGGTCTCCCCCACCCGCACGCCCGCCCGGTGGGCCGGACTTCTGGGATCCACCGCCCGGATGGCCGTCATGCTCATGGATGTTCACCGCCTTTTCGGGAAATACGCCAAAAAAAGGCGTTCTTTTTATTTTACAATAGGTTTTCCCGGATTGCAAGACAGAGAATGAGTTTATCCGTTTTCTTCAGTTTCTTCCCCCTTCGACCGACACGGGCGCCATCCTCCCCGTACGCTCAGGAAACGGCCTCCGTCATAGTGTTTCCCCCATTTAACACATCCATCCTATCTTACCCGCTTCCTTCTGTCAACGGTTGATCCGAACATGTCATCCCTTTTTTAAGCCTGCTTCTCAAATGCCCGGCAGTGCAGCACGCCGCCGCGTGTACAAGCAGGTGAATCGCCGCCCGGTCCAGGCGGTTTTGGGCCTTGCCGATTTGCCATTCCCCGGATTGTGTGCTATGATACTGCCAACTGAATCAATCGTTTGCGGTTGATTCGCGCGGCCTTTGCCGTACGATTGCGTTTAAAAGATGCGAGGTATGTCACGATGGAAAAGCTATATGAAGAACATCCCTACCTGACCGAATTTTCCGCTACGGTGGTGTCCTGCACGCAGGAAAAAAAGGGTTTTGAAATTCTGCTGAATCAGACCGCCTTCTATCCGGAGGGGGGCGGCCAGCCTTGGGACACCGGCGTGCTGGGCGGTGCCCGGGTGCTGGAGGTCCACGAGCGGGACGGCCAGGTTGTCCACCTTTGCGACGGCCCCCTGGCGCCCGGGACACAGGTGACGGGCGTCATCGACTGGGACCGCCGGTTCGACTTAATGCAGCACCACTCCGGGGAACACATTGTATCTGGCATTGCCCACGCCAAGTGGGGCTGCGACAATATGGGCTTCCACATGGGGGCCGACGTCATTACCATTGACCTGAACGTGGTGCTGGACGAGGAGCAGATTCGGGCGCTGGAGGTCGAGGCCAACCGATACCTTTGGGAAGACCACCCCATCTCTGTCACCTTCCCTTCTCCCGCTGAGCTGGAAGCGCTGGAATACCGCAGCAAAAAGGCTCTGACCGGCCGGGTACGCATTGTCTCTTTCCCCGGTGCGGACACCTGCGCCTGCTGCGGCACCCATGTGGCCACTTCGGGCCAGGTGGGCCTGATCAAGCTGCTGTCCGTCCAGAAATTTCGAGACGGGGTGCGCATCGAGCTGGTGTGCGGCGGCCGGGCTCTGCACTACCTCAATCAGGTCATGGACCAAAACCGCCAGGTGTCCAATCTGCTGTCCGCCAAGCTTTTTGAGACGGGAGCCGCCGTGCGGCGGCTGCTGGAGGAAAACGCAGTGCTGAAATCCCGCATTCTCACTATGGAGAATCACCGCTTTTCCACCCTGGCCCAACAGGCCACCGGAGCGGAGAATGTCCTTTTGTTTGAAGAGGGGCTCTCCCCCGACGGGCTGCGCCGTCTGTGCGACGCGCTGCTCCGGGTGTGCAGCGGACGGTGCGCCTGTTTTTCCGGGGATGACGAGCACGGCTATCCATATGCCATGGGGCAGCAAGGCGGCGATCTGCGCGCGCTCACCAAACAGATGAACCAGGCGCTGAACGGCCGTGGCGGCGGCAAGCCGGAATTTGTTCAGGGCTCTGTCCATGCCAGCCGGAACGAAATCGAGGTGTTTTTTCAAACGTACGGCTGACCCGCCCCTGATCATCCGGTTTCCTGCAAGAGACTGAGGAATCCGGCTCCGTTTTCTGATCACTAAACCTCAGCGCTCCGACCGCTTTATCATTCAAAGACTGCTTCAAAAAAGGACGCTTATAAAAGCGTCCTTTTTATTGGTTCTTTTCCATCTGTTCCAAGGCTGCCACGTTTTCGCGCAGACGCTCATTTCCCGGCTCCAGGGCCAGGGCCAGCCGCGCCTCCTCCAGCGCCTCTTTGTGCCGTCCGGTACAGGACAGCGCAATGGCCCGCAAATCGTGAGGCAGACTGCCCCAGGCTTCGGCCTCGCAAAT
>JBFWME010000093.1:0-7956 GCA_050251755.1 Lawsonibacter sp.
CTTCAGCTGGCTCACCGGCGGACGGGGGTTTGTGGGGATGGCCGCCGTGACGGCCTGTGCGGTGCTGGTGGTCACCCCACGCCAGGTCTTTTTGGTCACCGAAAACATTGAGGCCCAGCGGCTCTGGTACGAGCAGCTGGATGAGAACCCGCTGGTGAAGGTGCAGCCCTACCCCTGGCTGTCGCCCGGGCGGCGGGAAGAAATTCTGCGGGAGCTCTGTGGGGAAGCACCCGTACTCACCGAGGAAAACGCGGCGGAGGAGCTGCAGCGGGTGCGTACCGTAATGACCCCTTGGGAGATCACCCGCTACCGGGAGCTGGGCCGCCTGACGGCTCAGGGCCTGGAGGAGGTCTGCCGCACCCTTCGCCCGGGGATTACCGAATATGAGTTCACGGGCGAGCTAAGCCGCCGCTTTTGGGCGGATAATCTGGAGCCGACCACTCTGCTGGTGGGCTTCGACGAGCGGGCCCTGCGATTTCGGCACCCGGTGCCCGCCGGGGCCAAGCTGAAAAACTACGCGCTGGTGGCGGTCTGCACCCGACGCTGCGGTCTCATCGTCAGCGCAACCCGCCTGGTCTGCGTGAAAAAAGACGAGGTCATGGAGCGCCGGCAGCAAGCCGCTGCTCAGGTGAACGCAGTACTCTGCGCGGGCAGCCGCCCGGGTACCGACACCGCCGATCTTTTCACACGAGCCACCCAGACCTATAGCGAGGCGGGTTACCCCGGCGAGTGGGATTACCACCATCAGGGTGGGCTCACCGGCTATCTGCCTCGTGAATGGAAGGCTCGGGCCGACCTGCACCATCTGGTGCGGGAGGGCGAGGTCTATGCCTGGAACCCCTCGGTGCAGGGTGCCAAAGCCGAGAACACCGTTCTGGTAACCAAAAACGGCGTTGAAAACCTCACCCACACCGGTAACTGGCCCTATATCCGAAACGTTGTGGATGGTCAGGAGGTTCTGACCGAAGCTGTCTTGACTTTATAAAGAGGAGTGACTTTATGAAACGCATCATTCTGGGCTCTGATAAATCCGGCTTTCCCCTCAAAGAGGCGCTTAAGGCCCACCTGACCGAGCAGGGCTATGAGGTGACCGACTGCGGCACCCAGTCCGTGGAGACCCCCATGCCCTATTTTGAGGTGGCGCCCATTTTGGCTAAAAAAATTCAGGCCGGAGAGTTTGAAAAGGGCATTCTCATTTGTGGAACCGGTGCTGGCATGGCCGTGGTGGCGAACAAGTTCTGCGGCGTCTACGCCGTGGCCTGTGAGAGCGTCTACACTGCCGAAAAATGCCGTGCCATCAACGACGCCAACATTCTCACCATGGGCGGCTGGATTGTGGCGCCCGAGCTGGGCATTGCTATGGCGGACAAATTCCTAAACACCGCCTTTACCCAGGACCTGGAACCCTGGCGTCAAACGTTTTTGTGCGGCGCCCGCGACAAGGTGACCGCGCTGGAAGCGGAAATTTATGGCTGAGCCCTCAAGGGGTCAGAGAAGGAGTCGAACATGAAATATTTTTTGGACAGCGCCAAACTGGATGAAATCAAATACGCCTACGAGAACTACTGCATTGACGGCGTTACGACCAACCCCAAGCACATCAAGCTCAGCGGAAAACCCTTTATGCAGTGCGTAAAGGACATCGCCGCCTGGCTGAAGGAAGCGGGCCTGGAAGGTAAGGATTTCCCCATCTCCTTTGAGATTAACCCCCATTTGGACACTTGGCAGGGGATTGTGGAGGCGGCCAAAGAGGTCAGTTCCTATTCCAAAAACTATGTCATCAAAATTCCCTGCTGTGAGCAGGGCCTAATCGCAGCCAAAAAGCTGGAGCGCATGGGTATCCGCACCAACGTGACGCTGGTGTTCTCTCCCTCCCAGGCAATTCCTGTGGCAAAGCTGGGTGCCAGATTCGTCTCTCCCTTTGTGGGTTGGAAGGAGAACAGTGGCGACGACGCCTTCCAGTACATCTCCCAGATCGTGGATATCTACCGCAATTACGACTACAAGACCGAGATTATCGTGGCCGCCGTACGCAATGGCAAGCAGATTGCCGATTACGCCGCCTTGGGCGCCGACATCGTCACCTGCGGGCTGGACGTTTACAAGCAGAGCTTTGAGCACCCCTTCACCACCTACGGCCTTGGCGTGTTCCGGGATGCTTGGGACCACACGGCCCAGGGCTGAGAAAGGAAGGGTAAGGGTATGAGTGAATTCAAGGGCAAGCTGCATGAGACCGTCGTCAAATTCCCCTGCACGGACATCTGGATGGATTCCTGCGGGGAGGAGGAGCTGAATTACGGCCTGGAGCGGGGCATCACCGGTGCCACCAGCAACCCCATCATTGTGGGCGCGGTGGTAAAAAATGAGCTGAGCTATTGGGAGCCCACCATCAAAAAGCTGATCACTGACAACTCTGCGGCCACCGAGGACGAGATCGCCTGGCTGCTCATCGATGCGGTGGGCCGCGAGCGCTCTCAAAAGCTGCTGAGCGTGTTTGAACACTTCCACGGCAAAAAGGGCCGGCTCTCCATTCAGACCAATGCCAAATACTACCGCTGCACCGAAAAAATGGTGGAGCAGGCCATCCATCTCAACAGCCTTGGGCGCAATATGCAGGTAAAAATGCCCGCGTCCGCCGCCGGTGTGCGCGCCATGGAGGAGGCCACCTACCGGGGCATCTCCATCAACGCCACCGTATCCTTCACTGTGGCCCAGGCCGTGGCCGTGGCCGAGGCCGTGGAACGGGGTCTGGCCCGCCGCCGCGCTGAGGGGCTGCCCTGCGAGGAAATGGCTCCCGTGTGCACCATCATGATTGGCCGCACCGACGACTGGATGAAGGACTGGGTCAAGGCATCCGGTGCCGTGGTCAGCCCCGAAATTTTGGAATGGGCAGGCGTGGCCGTGATCAAGGAGGCCTACCGCATCTACAGGGAGCGGGGCTATACCACCCGCCTGCTCTCCGCAGCCAACCGCAATTACTACCACTGGGCCCAGCTCATCGGGGGGGATCTCTGCCAGACTATCAACTATGGCTGGCAGAAACGACTCAACGGCTGCGACGTTCCGGTGGAAAGCCGCATCGGCGAGCCTGTGCCCGCGGCCTATCTGGCCGAGCTGAACCAATTTGAGGAGTTCCACAAGTCTTTTCACGAAAAGGGCATGACTCCCGAGCAGTTCGAGACCTACGGAGGCTTCCGCAGCACCCTCACCACCTTCTTGGGCGGCTATGACGATCTGGTGAAGCTGGTGCGGGGCTATATGATCTGACATCTCCTTTTATCGTCTTTCTCATTCGTCAAAGCCCTGCAAAAAAGCGCTCTTCCGGAAGCCGGAAAACCGGCCCGCCGGGGGGCGCTTTTTGTCAGAGCGGAACTTTTCCCAGCCCTTCTGCGTACGCCGGTGGAAAACTATAGCGTAACCGTTTTGAATCCAGCACCATGACCGTCGAAATCCAATTCATAGACAAGTACCGCACCCTATATCGTGCAAAATGGTATCTCTAAACCAAATTATCATACTTCAAAATTTTCAAATATACACTTCGGGGGTTTGTCAAGCGGGTACAGTTGTAAGATAATATTGAAAAGTATATCAATCCATTGCGGCACAATGGATTGATATGATGCCTCAATCATACATCACCCTGGGGCAACGAAGACACCCAACAACTCATCGACATTCTGGATCGGTACCATGTCAAGGCCACCTTCTTCGTGGTAGGAGACTGGGTCGATAAATATCCCGAATCCGTCAAAGCGCTCTGCGACGCGGGGCACGAGGTCATGAATCACTCCAATACCCACGCCCACTACCCACAGCTGTCGGTAAACGACGTGGTGGCCGACTTAAATGCCTGCAATGATAAAATCGAAGCGATCACCGGTGTGCGGCCCACTTTGGTTCGCCTTCCCTATGGAGATTACGACAACAACTCCATCAACGCCGTACGCTCAATTGGGATGGAGCCCATTCAGTGGGATGTTGACAGTTTAGACTGGAAGGAAATCTCCGCCGGAGAAATTACCCAGCGGGTAACCTCAAAGGTCCAGCCCGGATCCATTATTCTATTCCATAACGCCGCTCTCCATACGCCGGAGGCACTCCCCACCATCCTTCAGGACCTGATTCAGGACGGTTATTCCTGTGTCCCTATTTCTCAAATCATTCTGTCCCAACCCTATACCATTGACCACACAGGCCGCCAGCTGCCGGAATGTCCAATCTCTTGACCCACGCCAGCTTTTTAAGAAAGAAAAAACCTGGAATCTGAATGATTCCAGGTTTTTTACTGCTTGACTTGGGTACCGCTGTCCGCCGGTAACCCTATTGGACCAAAATCTCTTCCAAGTCTCCGGACAGGGAATCCAAAACTTTATATTTCGTCTCCTGATTATTCCTGTTGTAGAACCTGATGACATACATCGGCTTATAAAGCCGCTCCACCACATAGTCCGCAAGGATTGGGGGCGCATTCAGACTTTTAAATTTTCGCATGACGCCCATCTTGTTGTAGTCCCACGCCTGCCCCAAGGCCTGATCCTCGGTCAGTTTATCGGCCAGAATTTGGCTGTTCTCCACCTCTTTTGGCTGAGCGGCAGGCAAAAGATTCAGCTTTCCAGGCACCATGGTAGACTCTTCAAATCCGGCATAATAACCAGCATACCGCGTGGTTTTCTTGCTGACCGGCAGGGCAACTCGGAATTGGAATACCCAGCATAAACTGTAGACCGTATTCACATGAGAACATTCAATATAAGACAATTTTTTTGTTTTTGCCATCCGGCTCAAGAACTGTTCCGGCCGGAAGCGTACCCCGGTAATGACCTGGATTGTCTTCATATATGTTGCGAATTAGGCCATGGAGGGCACACAGGCCGCTTTGGGTTCGTTTACAATCAAGGCTTGAAACTGCTCTTGGGTCATCTGGACGCCGGAACGGATTGTTTCGTTTGGATCGGTATCTTCAAACTTCCTTGCATAGTCCACGAGATCCTCCACTCCCTGGGGCGGCTTTTTGGTCATCAGGCTGACGATCACATAGGCAGCAACCGCAAGCACCAGCGCGGCAAAGAACGTATGGATTTGCGTACGCTCCTGAAGGAGATAGTACCAGCCAAACCCGGTGACGGATCCGACAACCAAAGACGCGTATGCTCCCTCTTTGGTCCCGCGTTTCCAATAAAGGCCACCGACGATCAGGGGGATAAATGCAGGAGACAGCACCGACCAGGCAATCCACGTCACCTGATAAATTCCCATCTGGAACAGGGGCATAAAACACAGTACAGCAGAGACAATCCCCAACACATAGGTGGCGGTTTTGGTCACCATCATAACCTGCCGCTCAGAAGCCGACTTGTTAAGATAACCATGATAGAGGTCGTTGCCCGCGGAGGAGCCGACCACCAGAAGCAGGGCGCTTGCGGTGGACATAATTGCTGAGCATGCGCACGCAAGCAGCAGTCCGGCCAGAAGGGGGGGCAGCTTGGTCAGCGCCAGCATGGGCATAATGTATTCCGCGCTTCCGCCGGGGAGCATGGACAGATCCGGGTAAGCCACTCTGCCTACCATACCTAGAATATATACACCAAAGGACAGGAAGAACCCGAAGAAGCCGCCGATGAGAGGAACCAGCCGAATCGACTTCTCGTCCTTGATGGCAACGGTTTTGATGACCAAATGGGGTTGGCCCATATAGCCAACAAAGTAGACCAGCGCGGTACCGGCAATCATAAGGGGCGCACCTTTGAGCATAAAATCCTCTCCCCAAAGGGTAGGCAGCCCCGCATTGATGGCGTAAAGTCCCTCGTTCATTCCGGTGAACCCGCCAACACTGGCAAGGGCAACCGGGATCAGAATCGCAAGTCCGATCACCATCAGAATGGATTGTACAAAATCGGTATACGCCACAGCCAGATAGCCGCCGGCACCGGTATAAATCAGAATGACGCCGCAGCCGATGATCAGAGACACTTCGAAGCTCCACCCGGTAATACAGGCCAGCAAAATCCCCATGGCCAGATATTCCACGATCAGGCTGATCACCATGGCAATCAGCAGAATGATAACAGACAGGAGTTTAACCCCCCGGCTATAATACCGATGTCCGAAGAACTCTGGAATCGTCAAGGATTTTGTGCGCTCTGTGTAGCGCCGCATTCGCCTGGCGATGATCCCAAAATTCAGAAGGGGGCCGAACACATCGCCGGGAGCGGCCCACAGAGATGCCGCTCCGCATTCCCAGCCAAACTGAGGTCCGGCAATGTACATGCCGCCGCCAACCGAGCTGGAGCCATGTGCCAAAGCGGTGATCCAGGGTCCCATTTCACGTCCCCCAACGAACCAATCTTCCGCGCTTTTTACTTTTCGGGCCGCCCACAGACCAATCAGCAGCATGGAAGCCATGTAGACAATCAAAACGATTGGAACGATCATTGGGATTTTCATCCCAATTGCGCTTTCTAAATCATTGATATTCATGAATTAACCTCCTTGTCTTTATGGTTTGCCTCGTTTACAATCACAACCTCCATTTCCCGAGATAAAACGTGATGGTTGCAATGGCCGCAACCACAATTGTCCCAATGATGAACAGTCCTGTGTCAACCGGGAACCCCCAAAATAATGTTGTCATCCTGCTTTCTCCTTTCTATTAAAGTTGAAACAACACCTTGGCAACGCTCTTATCTTTGGAATTTAAAAGCTGAAACGCCTCTTTACACTGCGTCACATCAAAGACTTTTGAAAGAATAGGAGTCACATCGACGCGGCCCTCCGAAATCACCCTTACCGCTTCTTTAAGATTTTCTTTTGTGTATACGTTGCAGCCTACCAAAGTGGCTTGCTTGGCTACGAGGGCATTGATGTCAAAGACAAAATCCTGTTCAAAGATACTAACCACGTACACAAACCCATTCGCCTCCACATGCTCAGCTGCAGTGTGAAAGGTGATTGGTTGGCCCGCTGCGTCAATGACCTTGTGGAACTTGAGTCCATCATGAAGCTGTTGATAAACGGAGGATGCGCCCACCTGCTTTGCCAGATCCAGTCTTACTTCAGACAAATCCACGGCCGTAATTTCCCGAACCCCGTACAGTGATTTGGCCGCCAGAATGGTCAAAAGGCCGATGGGTCCCACGCCAATCAGTGCGATGCGGTCTTCAGGATGAAAGTTGGCTCGTTTACAAATGTTCAATGCAACGGCCAGGGGCTCGGACAGCGCCACTTGTTTCAGATCCGCTCCAGAAGGAACTTTGATCAGTGTGTCCTGACCAATTGCAATGTACTCGCAGAAACACCCTGGACGGACCTCGCCAATAAAGCCAAGCGCCTCACAGGTATGATAGCTGCCCTGTCTGCAGCTGTCACATTCCATGCACGGAACCATGGGATTCGCAATCACGACATCGCCGGGAACAAACCCTTTTACATTACTGCCCACTGCCTCGATGATCCCCACAAATTCGTGGCCCATTATCTCGGGAATTTTTTGAATGAACATGCCTTTGTTGTAAATGTGGAGATCAGAACCACATATCCCTGCATAGGAAACCCTGATCAGTGCATCATCCGGGCCACAAGACGGCTTTTCAATCTCTTCGCACCGCACGTCCCGAAGGCCATGGTACCTCGCTGCTTTCATTTGGCATCTCCCCTCTGTGTGATTTATGTGATGCGTCAGCCTGCCAGCCACCCGCCATCAACCTTAATCGTCTCGCCGGTTACATAGTTGCTCGCGTCAGAAGCCAGAAACAACACGGGACCCGCCAGATCTAGAGAGGTTCCCCATTGATGGAGAGGAATCCTGCTCTCGATCCATGCGCGATGCTTCGGATCATCATAGAAGGGCTGGGTCATCGGCGTGATAAAATAACCCGGTGCCAAACAGTTCACCTGGATGTTGAACGCGCCCAATTCCAGCGCCATCGTCTTGGAGAGCTGGATCACGCCCCCCTT
>JBFWME010000094.1:0-7753 GCA_050251755.1 Lawsonibacter sp.
GCGATCTGGGCGGCGACGCCGACCTGCTTCGTCAAATGCAGAACAACGACATTCAAATCGTTGTCTGCCAGACGGCTCCCGTGGTTTCTTTCATCCCCGACATGGCCGTGTTTGACCTGCCCATGGTATTCTCCAAGTACGACGGTGACACCATCGACCAAGTACTGAACGGCACTGACTCCGCCTTCCACACCCAACTGTCCGCTTCCTATGAGGCCGCCGACTTCCATCTGCTCGGTATCCTTCAGAACGCAACTTACCGCCTGACGACCGCCAACGTGGCTCTGAATGATTTGGCTTCGTTCAAGGGTCTTCAGATCCGTACCATGGAAAACAGCAACCACATGGCGTTCTGGACCGCCATCGGCGCCGAGCCCACTCCCCTGGCTTGGTCCGAGGTCTACTTCGCCCTCCAGAGCGGCGCCATTGACGCGCAGGAGAATGCCGCCGACACCTGTGTAGGCGCCAACTTCAATGAGGTTCAGAAGTACTTGGCCTGCACCAACCACATTCTGTATGCCAACCAGATCGCGATCAACAAAGATGCCTACGAATCCCTGGATCCCGCCTACCAGGCTGCTCTGGATCAGGCTGTAGCCGAGGCTCTGGCCGAGATGCGTCCTCAGCTGACCGAGATCGACCAGACCAACAAGCAGACCCTTCAGGACAAGGGCATGACCATGATTGAGTATGATAACTCTTTCTTTGACCAGGTTCTGGCTCTGGACGGTGTAAAGGATCTGTACACCAAGATCGACGGTGAGATCAACGGCCTGGGCACCACTCTGCAGCAGGCTCTGGAAGCTGCTAACGCCTAATTCACAACGAGCGAGACCAAAGCGAAAGCCGGGTTGGCGTTTTGGCAACGCCGACCCGGCTTTTATCCTACTTGTGAAGGTAGAAAAGGAGAGAACCATGGGATCCTCGTCAAAAAGTCGGGCCTTCGTCCTGCTGCTTCTAACCTTCTTTTTTTGGGGAAGCGTATATGTGGCCGGAAAAATGATTTCGGACGACGTTCCCGCACCGCTGCTGGCCTGTCTGCGGTGCGTGGTTGCCATGGCTCCGCTTTCTCTGATGGCACGAAAGCATTTTGGAACCAAGATTGCGCCAGAGGATGTAAAGTATTTTCTTCTCATCGGGGGCTTGGGTTATTTCTTAACCATTTTCCTGGTTCAAGTGGGCATTTCCATGACGGGAGCTTCCACAGCTTCTCTGGTAAATTCGCTGAACCCGGTGTCTGTGACGGTGCTGGCCGCGCTGATTTTGAAGGAACGAATTACTCCCGTGAAATATCTTTGTTTGGCCCTGGCTTTGGCGGGTACTGTGGTGGTCACCAGCGGGGCCGGAGGGCAGGGTGAGCTCATGGGGATTCTCGTTGTTCTGGGGTCGGTGCTCTGCTGGGGCGTGGCTTCGGTCTATATGCGGATGCTCACCGCCAAGTACCCCGCGATTTTGGTTACCACCTACGGTATGGCAATCAGCCTGATCCTCCACATCCCCGTTGGTCTGGTCAGCGCAATGCGGCAGCCGGTGTCATTCTCCCCCAAATGCGCAGCGGTAATTCTGTACCTGGGATTCGTGGGGTCTGGATTGTCTCAGTTTACCTGGACGAAATGCCTGTCTGTGCTCCCTGCCAGCACCTGCTCTCTCTTTTACCCTCTGCAGCCTGTTTTTTCCGCAATTTTGGGCGCTCTGATTTTGAGAGAGACCTTCCACTCCACCTTCTTTTGGGGACTGCTTCTCATTTCTGCCGATGTGGTTCTCAGTACATGGGAAGTCCAGCACTATGGGGTGCGGATGAAAAAAGCATAAATTTGGCTTCCTCTCCACAAAACGTTGGACAACTCCGCAATGATGGCTGATAATAAAGTCAAACGATAAGGCCAGTTTGGGAACGTAAACGTAGAAGGAGAGTTACCTATGAATCTGCGGCAGTTATATTACTTTCGTACCATTGCGGAATTGGAGCACTATACTCAGGCTGCGGAGAAACTGTACGTCAGCCAATCCAACCTGAGTCACGCAATTCAGGAATTGGAGGAAGAACTAAATGTAAAGCTGTTTGTCCGTAAGGGACGCAATATCAAGCTGACCAAATACGGCGAATTGTTTTTGCCCTATGTACAGAAAACGATTGAAACGCTGGAAAGCGGCATTTCCACGCTGCAGGAGTATATTAACCCAAACTCCGGCACCGTGGCCATGTCTGGTTTTCCGTCTCTGGCTCAGTTTGTACCGGACATCATCGTCCGCTACCTGTCCGAGACCAACCGAGTGAACGTACGGTTTCAGTTCAGCCAAGACAGCTTTTTCACCATTCAGGAGCAGTTGTTAACGGGCAAGGTGGATCTGGCCTTTGCCACAAAGATTGACGACTCCAGGGTGGAGTGCGTTAATATAGGTTCCCACCAGCTGGTTCTTCTGGCCCCAATGGGACATCGTCTGGCGCGTCAGGAAAGCGTGAGCCTAAAAGAACTGGATCATGAGAATTTTATTGGGTTTGACGCAGCTTCGCAGCTGCATTATCAGTGTGAGGAAATTTTTCAGACACTTGGAGTAAAGCCCAACATCGTAGTTGAGACACCCCAGGACGTTATCATGTACGGATTGGTAGCTGCAAATCACGGTGTGGCAATTACTCCATACCCCTTGGGCGGCGCTCCTTATAATATCAAAATTCTTCCCATCTCCAACGATATTCCGCGGCGGGATCTGTATCTGATGTGGCATAAAAATCGATACATCCCCCCTGCGGCGGAGTATTTTCGGGATTTTATCATCCGTAGCGGAAAAGTATTTGACCAGTTCTTGGCCCGCAACGGCCCCAGCGTCATCTAAACTTCTCAAAAAAGCGGACCGGTGATGCACGTATTTCAGCGCTTACCTGATACGGGAAGAAATTACCATGATATTTTAAAAAAATTGGCGCGAATTCATGAAAAAAATAGAACAATGAATGAAAGCTTAATATTTGACATTAGTAAGGCAACATATTATGATTTTATTGAATCAATCGCCAATCTTTGATGAAATCGCATTCTTTTCTGCTTTTTATTGAATGCGATTTAGTATCAAAAATCATGTATTTTTTCGATAGGAGTCCGCCTGTGCTGTATGGCTGCCGAATAAGTGAGGAGATAAGCATATGAGTAAAAAACTGGTTTCTGATCTAATGGTAAATTATTTAGAGCGCCGGGATGTAGAGTATGTGTTTGGCCTTTGTGGCCACACGGTGATCGGCATGCTGGACGCATTGTCCCGCAACAAAAAGGTGAAATACATTTCCAACCGGCACGAGGCTGTGGCGTCGACCGCAGCGGACGGCTATGCCCGAATTACCCATAAAGCATCTGTGGTGATGTGCCACCTTGGTCCAGGGTTAACAAATGTTCTTACCGGCGTAGCGAACGCCGCATTCGATTCCATCCCCATGGTGGTCATCGCGGGCGATGTGCCCAGTTACTACTTTGGCAAGCACCCCCATCAGGAGGTCAACATGCACGGAGATGCCACCCAGTATAAAATTCTGGAGCCAGTGGTGAAGCGGGCATGGCGTGTGGATGACGCGGAGGCGTTGCCTGACATTCTGGATAAGGCGTTCCGTCTGGCAGAATCCGGCCGCCCCGGCCCCGTTCTGATTGATATGCCTATGGACATGTTCTCCCGGGAAGTGGAGGAGGATCTGTGGGCCCGGACTTACAAAGACAGCCACGTGACCATGCGTCCCGCCCTGGATCCCGCCGCTGCTAAGGCGATCGCAGCGAAATTGGTAGCGGCCGAACATCCGGTTCTCCATGCCGGCGGCGGCATTCTGCTGGCCCAGGCCTCCGAGGAACTCGCCGCTCTGGCTGAATTCCTGGACATTCCCGTATCCCGTACTCTGATGGGGCAGGGCTGCCTGTCTGATCGCCATCCGCTCATTATTGGTCAAACGGGCTTTTGGGGCATGGAATTTACACACTCGATTACTGTCAATGCCGATGTCATTCTGGGGCTTGGCACTCGTTTTGCCGAGGCGGACAGCTCCAGCTGGTATCAGGGGGTAACCTTTGATCCCGAGCGGACTACGTTCCTTCAAATTGATATTGATCCCACTGAGATCGGACGGAACTATCCGGTGGAAATTGGGGCAGTCGGCGATTTAAAGATTGGTTTGAGTCAAATCCTGCAGGAAGTGAAGCTTCTCTGTCCCCAGGGCAAGAGCCGGCCCGAACTGCGGGAGAAGATCGCCGCCGCCAAGGCCAGCTTCAAAAAAGCCAACGAGGCCATTTCCAACGACAGCCGTTTCCCCATGACGCCTCAGCGCATTTTGAAAGATGTAAAAGAGATAATTCCTGAGGACTCCATCATCTTTACCGACGTGGGATGGAATAAAAATGGCGTTGCCCAGCAGTTTGACATCACGGTTCCCGGCACGATCCACCACTCCTCCGGCCTTGCCACCATGGGGTTTGGAGCCTCTGCGGTACTGGGCGGCAAGCTGGCAGCTCCCGACCGTATTTGTCTGACGCTCACCGGCGACGGCGGCTTTGGCGTCAATCCAACCTGTCTGGCCACCGCTGTGGAACAGGGCATCGCCTGCACGTGGATTGTGATGAACAACTCCGCCTTTGGTACCATTGCAGGTCTGGAGAATGCCAACTACAGCACCAAATTCGGCACCGTATTCCAAACTCCGGACGGGCAGGCCTATTCCCCTCGCTGGGCAGATGTGGCGAAAGCGTATGGTGTAGAGGCCGTTTGCGTCGGCACCGCAGATGAGTTTAAGGGTGCTTTGGAGCAGGCCATGGCCGCCAACAAGGCCGGCAAGCCGTTCCTCGTGGAAGCCCCCATGGAAAATATCGTCGTTCCCACGCCCGGATGCTGGAACATCAACGATATATACAGCCCCAGCGAGCTTGTTCAGGAGGGCAAATTGATCCGCAAAGAAAACGGACGGTATGTGACGCCCAACCACTCCAAGTCTCACAACGCTAAATAATTCTACTTTTCATGTTTCTACTCCAAGATTTGAGGAATACATCAGTTGATGTATTCCTCAAATCGTTTATTCTTCGCCATATGATTCCACACTCGGGGTAGCATAGTGCTCCAGAATGTAACTTTTCACCCTTTGGGCGGCAGGAGAAAGCGGGCGGCTTTTCACCCAGGAGAAGTATACGGTCCGTACAAACGCCTGCCTATCATCGGCAATGGGAATGACGGATACCTTTTCATTCTTCATGGCCGGAACCTGGGGAAGCACCGAAATGCCAAACCGCAGCGCCACATATTGAAGGGCGGCATTGCATTCTCGCACTTCAAAGACCACATCGGGAATTACACCGCGCTGAGAAAACGCCTGATCCACCAGGGTACGCAGGCTGCTTGGTTTGTCCAGCATGACCATAGGTTCTTTGGAAAAGTCCTCAAAGGTGACAAATTTTCGTTCTGCCAGTGGGTGATTGTTGGGGACTGCCAGGTAGAGAGGCTGCTTCATGATGGTAACAGACTCTACGTCCTCATCCCGATGCATACAAAAGGCCAGATCCAAAGTTCCCTTTTTCAGTTGCGTAAAAACATCGAAGGAAGTGGCCTCGATAAATTGAAATCGGATATGGCGGTTTTCTCCTCGGCTGTACACTCCAGCCATCACAGATGGGATCAGCGAAGAAGAGATGGAGTGAAAATACCCCAAATGGACCACCTGAAGCGCAGTGCCCGCCATCTGCTGGATCACATCCGCCCCCTGGTCTAGTATGGACAGCCCCTTTTCTACATAGGGAAGGAACTGCTCTCCATATACTGTCAGACAAATCTTCCGGTTTTCCTTATCAAACAGTTTCACGCCAAGTTCTTTCTCCAGTTCGCTGATGGAATAGCTCAGACTCGGCTGCGCAATATGGAGTTCCTTCGCAGCCTGAGTGTAGTGAAGCACTTGAGCCAAAGTTTTAAAATATTGCAGCTGCAATAGTGTCATTGTGTTCACCTCATGTACTGTAAAAGCATGTCTTGTAGTTCTTGCTCTCTTTTTTATTTTTATGTTTATTATACCATGGATGAGCTCACGCGAAGTTAACAAAAACCAAAGGGCTAAATTGTGTAATTATACAATTTTTCAAGCTATTCAAAAACCCCTATAGATAATCTCTATAAAGAACAGAGAAACCTGGTATTGGACGCTGCCGGGATATGAGATTATAATAACATCATAATCAATCCTCTGGCAAATAAATGAATAAACAAAAAAGGAGTACATAATTATGGCAAAAGAAGTTACTGCAGAGCAGATTCAAATGCTGGACGAAATGGTCGCTCGTGCCCGCGTGGCTGCAGCCGAAATCGCCACGTATGATCAGGCTCGTGTAGACCGCCTGTGCCAAGCGGTTGCCGCCGCCGTGTGTGACATGAAGGTTTGGGCCCCCATCTGTGACGAGGCCGTGGATGAGACTGGTCTGGGCGACAAGGTTACCAAGCGCAACAAGCGCAACAAGATCAAGCTGATTCTCCGGGACTGCCTGCGTCATAAGAGCGTCGGCATCATTGAAGAGATTCCCGAAAAAGGTCTGGTAAAGTATGCCAAGCCCGTGGGCGTGATTGCCACGCTGGTACCCACCACCAACCCCTGCCTTACCCCTGCCGGCCAGGTGGTTTATGCCATTAAAGCCCGGGACGTGTTGATCTGCTCCCCCCATCCCCGTGCAAAAAATGTCACCAACAAGTGCATCAATATTATCCGTGAAACTCTGATCCGGGAAGGCGCCCCCGCAGACATCATTCAGGGCATTGCCGAACCCAGCATCACCCTGACGCAGGAGTTGATGAAGCGCTGCGATCTGGTCATCGCCACCGGCGGCCGTCCCATGGTCAAGTCTGCGTATTCGTCCGGCACTCCCGCGTTCGGTTCCGGCGCTGGCAACGCTACCGTTATCATTGACGACACTGCCAACACCCCAGAGCGTCAGAAGGAAGCCGCTATGAACACCAGGATTTCCAAGACCTCTGACTTTGGCTCCGGATGCTCCTGCGACGGCAACCTGGTGATTCACGAGTCCGTCTATGACGGCTTTGTGAAGGCTCTGGTAGAAGAGGGCGCTTACCTGCCCACTGAGGAAGAAGCCGAGAAGCTGAAGAACGTTATGTGGGACGAAACCGGCCATCGCCTGCCCAACACCGTGGCCATCAGCCCCCAGAAGCTGGCCGAGGCTGCCGGCTTTGAGATTCCTGCCGATCGCAAGTTTATCGCGGTCACCGGCGGTGACAAAAACGACATTGGCAAGGAGCACTTCTTCTCATCCGAGAAGCTGACCACTCTGCTGGCGCTGTTCAAGTATGAAGGCGAGTTTGAAAACGCCCTGGATATGATGCGCGCAATCTTTGAGGTAGGCGGCAAAGGACATTCCTGCGGTATCTATTCCTTTAATGACGATCACATCAATCGTCTGGGCATGGCCGCTCCTGTTTCCCGTATTATGGTGCGTCAGCCGAACAACCGTGGTAACTCCGGCTCTGCCACCAACGGTATGCCTCCCACGTCTTCCATGGGCTGCGGCACTTGGGGCGGTAACATCGTCTCCGAGAACATTGCGTTGAAGCACTACATGAACACCACCTGGGTTGCTCGTCCCATTCCTGAGGATATGCCTTCCAACCAGGAGCTGTTCGGCGAATTTTTCAAAGAAGGCATGGACCAAGAATAATTCAACCGACGTTGTCAGGATATGCCTGTGCGCCGGTCCAAGTACCAATCGAGCGGAACGGGACACTTGAGTTT
>JBFWME010000095.1:0-7593 GCA_050251755.1 Lawsonibacter sp.
CCTTTTCTGGGCGGCGTACGTATGTGGGGGGCTCAGTGATCTGATCGACGGTCCGATAGCACGAGGATTGAATCAGCTAAGTGAAGCCGGAGCAAAACTTGACAGCTTGGCAGACCTTGTATTCATGATCGCAATCGTAAGTTCCGTCCTGCGAAGCACCGTCCTTCCCGGATGGATTCTGCTGTGCGCGATCGCGATTGCGCTGATCCGGATCGCCGCCTACACAGTCGGTTACTGTAAGTTTCATACATTTTCCGCTTTGCACACGGTCATGAACAAAGCCACCGGTGCGCTCCTATTCCTCTTTCCGGTATTGCTCAGGATATTCGATTGGAATGTGGCCGGGCTGATTGTATGCGTAATTGCGGGCCTTTCCTCGTTCGAAGAACTGGCCATTACCATAAGCGCCAGAGAACTTGACCGGAACTGCAAAAGTCTCTTCACCAAATAAATTCTGGTCGATCAAGCACAGAGAATAAAACGATCCACCGCTAGTCTGGTAAAGCGGAAAACGCTGGAAACTTGACCGGTAGAAATGAGCTGCGCAATAAGAAGTGGTTCGCCTGCCGTTTAGGCATGGGCCTCGGATAGCTTGCTCGCAGTGACCGGAACCTGTTTTTCCTGATTTGCGGCCACCGCAACCGAGGGGGCGGCATACTCTTCGGGGGCTCCGAATGCCTGCTCACCGTGGAGAGAAACATCAAGACCGAGGATCTCCGCTTCTTTGGACACCCGGACCGGGACAAAGAGATTGATCACCTTCAGCATTCCAAAGGTAACGACAAAGGAATAAACCAGCACGATCACCGAGGATACAAGCTCCACCAGGAGCTGGCGGCCATTTCCTGCAATCAGACCATCGAACCCGCCCACACTTTTGACCGCGAACACCCCTGCCAGCAAGGTCCCGAGCACACCGCCCACGCCATGTACGCTCCATACGTCCAGCGCGTCGTCCAGATTCAGTTTTGCGTGGATTCGAACGGCATAGTAGCAAACCAGGCCGGCGGCCAGACCAATGACCATCGCCGCCCAGGGCTCAACGTAGCCGGATCCCGGCGTGACCACCGCGCAGCCCGCAATCGCTCCTGTCAGGGCTGCGGTTAAGCTGATGCGCTTCTCATAGGCAGAGGAGATCCACAGCCAGGAAACCATGGCTGCCGCTCCGGCGATGAATGTGTTTGTCACGGCTGCGGCCGCCGTCCCGTTGGCCGCAAGCGCGCTGCCGCCGTTGAACCCGAACCAGCCGAACCACAAAAGCCCGGTACCAAGCGCCACATAGGTGACATCGTGGGGAGCGGTGCTCTCGTTGGGCAGGATGGTACGCTTGCCGATGAAGATTGCGGATGCCAGTGCGGCAATACCGGCGCTGGCGTGGACCGTCAGACCACCTGCAAAGTCAATCACGCCCATTTTCTGCAAAAATCCGCCGCCCCAAACCCAGTGAACAATGGGGATATAAACCAGAAGGCTCCAGGCGACCAGAAAGATCAGGTAGCTCTGAAAGCGGAACCGGTCTGCAAAAGCGCCCGTAATCAGCGCCGGGGTAATCACGGCAAACATCAGCTGGAACACAAAAAATGCGAGAAACGGAATCGTCGGGCCGTAGACACTGCTGGGCGTCAGCCCCACGCCGTGCAGGAACGCATACTGGAAATTGCCGATTACCCCGTGCACGTCGGTTCCGAAGGCGAGGGAAAATCCGCAGACGATCCAGATCAGCGTGACCACACCCATGGAAATGAAGCTCTGCATCATGATGGTCAGCACATTTTTCTTTCTGACAAGACCCCCGTAAAAAAATGCAAGCCCCGGCGTCATCAGGCAGACCAGCGCGGTACAAAGCAAAACGAAAGCGGTGTCTCCTGTATTGATCATAGTTATGACTCCCTCCATTCTTGTTTTTTACAACAATACCAGAATAGAGGGAAACGGCCGCGAATGACATCCGGGAAAAACCGTATTATGCCCGGGAGAATCCTGTATTTTTTTCAAATCCGCCCAAAAATCGGTATAGTGAGACCGTCAGGGCTCGATCATGTGGTTTCTCACCGCATACAAAACAAGATCTGCGATGTTTTTCAGACCCAGCTTGCGCATAATATTGGCGCGGTGCGTCTCCACGGTTTTAATACTCAACATCAGGGCTGCCGAAATATCCTTGTTGGACTGTCCTTCCGCCAGCAACTGCAGGACCTCCTGCTCCCGGGAGGAGAGCGCTTCCTTCTGCACATCTCCATTGTCTTTCAGCCCGTTGACAAATCCGTTGACCACCAGCTTTGTCACGCTGTCGGAGAGAAACACATTGTCGTTGTTAACCGTCTCAATGCATGCGATGAGCTCTTCCAGCGCATTGTCTTTCAGCACATAGCCCTTGACGCCCGCACGTAGAGCCTTGGTCACAAACTCCTCGGACTTGTGCATCGTCAGGATAACCACTTTGATCTCCGGGGCTTGCTGTTCCAGCCTGACCGCCAGATTGATTCCGTTCAGGTGTGGAATGGAGATGTCCAGTACGGCGATGTCCGGGCGAAGCTTCATGATTTTCTCATAGGCCTCCTGACCGTCCGCAGCCTCGCCGGCCACCTCAATGTTCTCGTGCTGGGACAGCAGGATTACCAGCGATTCCCGCAGGATTTTATGGTCATCCGCCAGAAATACTCTAATTTTTTTCATAAGGAACCTCCAGAATGATTCGAGTTCCCTTTCCCGGTTCGCTCTCTACCACAAGGCTGGCATTTAGCATGTCCGCCCGTTCCTTCATAGTGGTCAGCCCAAAGCCGGACCGGGCTACCTTCCGGTCAAACCCGATTCCATTGTCGATGATGCTGACCGATAGCCTGCCGTCCTGCCGCAGCAGGCGGATGCTGGCCTCGGTCGCGCCGGAGTGCTTGATGATGTTCGTCAGGCACTCCTGCACAATTCGGTAGATATTGACCTCCTCGGTCTCATCCCATTGGGGGAGCTCCGCTTGAATCTCACAACGGATGGTGATCCCGCTCAGATCATTCAGCTTTTTGCAGAGATTCCGGATGCTGTTTGCCAGCCCACCCTCATTCAGTTGGACGGGCTTTAAGTTATAAATGACATCCCGGATCTCCTCAATAGTGCTCTGCACAAGGTTCATGGTTGTGTCCGCACGGCTTTTCAGCGCCTTGTCCTGCGTGCTGTTCTGGATCAGGCCCAGATTGATTTTCAGCGCCACCAGCGACTGGCCCACCCCGTCGTGGAGATCCCGGGCAATTTTCTCCCGCTCCTTTTCCTGTGTCATGGCCAGCATGTGTGCCTGACGCTTCAGCGCTTCATTCTGCTGCTGGATTTTCTGATCGAGGTCCTGCTTCACGCTCTCGTAATGTTCCTCCTGCAGGTGCTGCATCCAGGAGTAGACATCGGAAAACTCCACCACATTCAGGCCCTTTTTCTCCGAGATGTCCGAAACCCGAAGGCCCACTGTCATTCGAATCAGCAGGAACATCAGCAGGCCCATTCCAAATGCCCAGATGAAATTGACTCCGACCCCAAGTAGCTGCACCCCGAGCTGATATAGGTTTGAACTCAGATTCAGATTCTCTGGTGCCGAAAACAGGCAGCACAGCAGCGAGCCGCACACGCCGCCGAAGGCGTGGATGGGCACCGCGTTCACCGCGTCGTCAATCCGGAGCTTTAGCAACAGCACGCTGCCCAGCATGACCACCGCTCCCGAGATGAGTCCTACAAAAATCGACTCCACGGGTGTCAGAAGCTCCGAGCCCGCCGTAATCGCCACCAGTCCTCCCAGCGCCCCGTTAAAAATGGCCTCCATATAGCTCTGATCCTTGGCGAACAGAAACGTCACAATGACCGCGCCCACCACGCCGACCGCCGCGGAAAGATTTGTATTCAGCAGGATCAGGCCAATCCTGTCATCAAATTTCAAAAGACTTCCGCCGTTGAATCCAAACCAGCCAAACCAAAGAATGAAAGTCCCAAGGGTCGCAAACGGAATATTGGAGCGTCCCAGCCGCTTGGGCTTGCCGTTCTCATCCCAGCGGTCCTTCCTGGGCCCTACGACGATGATGCCGGCCAGTGCAATCCAGCCGGCAGTGGAGTGGACAACGGTGGCCCCGGCAAAGTCCATATAGCCCATCCCGGACAAAAATGTTGCCTGCTGCGTGTAGATTCCGCCCCAGACCCAGTGCCCGAAAACCGGGTAAATAAATCCGCCCACCAAAATTGACGCAATGACAAGAGACCGCATCTTGGTCCGCTCGGACATGCTGCCGGCAAAGATGGTAATCGAGGTGGCGGCCAGCATCATCTGGTACAGGACAAATATATAATCGTACCGGCTGTTTAGATGAAAGAGCAGCCAATGGCTTGTCCCGATGAAGCCAAACGCAGTTTTGCCGAACATGAACGCAAACCCTACGGTATAAAAGGACAATGTGGCAACCACAAACGCGGTTATGTTCTCCATGGCCACGCTGATTACGTTTTTGGGCTGGACAAAGCCTACCTCGTAGCAGACAAAACCTGCCTGCATAAAAAATACAAAACAGGCACAGAGCAGAAGCCATAAATGATTAATTAACGTCATGCGTTCACCATCTTTAATCACGGATGTGCGAGGCAGTTATTTTTTATTATATCGTTTTTGACAAGCGCAATCAACCTTCGTTGGAAAGATTGCTCATATACGGAGTTTCTGTCCCGTGGGTCTGAAAAAACGGCTCAATGCGTGAGAGATCTCCCACATTGAGCCTTATGGTTATATGTAATATATTTAACAATATGAATTTTTAAAGATTAAAAACGCCTGTATCCCTGCTGTATTAACTGTTTGTTGTATCTTTTCCAGCGGCTTCTTGTAAAAACGCACCTGAACAAGACTTGAACCACCGCTGGATTCGAGGAATAAAAAAGCGTTACCGCAGTTGAAATTGTATCAACTGCGGTAACTAATTTGGCGAATTGCCACGGAAAAGATATTCCGTAAAAAGCCTTTATTTTCAATGAGCTGCGGATTATACGGCTGGTCGCGCGTTTGATCCATCTTTGGTAGTTGCTGTTTTTGGATACTTTATACTTGCCAGTATGCAGGAACGTGTCACCATCGAAGCCCCAATTGATATAACCCGTGTGTCCTTAACTGTGGTTGCGTACCAGCTCGGTTGGGACTTTTTTGTTTTGCAACCGCCTATGATTTTCCACTCGGTTAAATACAATCACGCTTTTTTGTGTTACACTGAAGGAAAGATTAGGGGGATAACCGTATGGACAATAGGGCGTTCGCTTTCGATTGCATAAACCGGCTGTTACAGGTAGAAAAACTGAATGACGCGACCATTCGAATCCTTGTGGATGGTGCTGAGTGCAAACGCCTCTTCAACTGCGTTAGAAATTCGCCGGTACTTAAGGAAATTCCCTCAAATGCCACAGAAGAGGACTTGACTGCATTATGTAAGGATGGCACACGTCAGCCACGGTATTACAAAGAAAAAGTGACTGCTGCCGGGCGCACCTTTCTGATCACGAATTACTGGTATGGTCCAAACACGCGAAGGCGCGCAGCTTGTGTGAGACCTGCGAAGGCTAATAGGAAACGGGAAACCTATTCAATATTTTGCAAAGCACTATATCCTTCTTCGCCGGTACGTACTTTGATGACGTTTTCCACATCATAAACGAAAATCTTACCGTCTCCGATGTGTCCGGTGAAAAGAACCTTCTTTGCAGTTTCAATAACTGTTCTGACGGGCACTCTGGAGACCACAATTTCAACCTGTACTTTGGGCAGGAGGCTCATTTCGGTTTCAACACCCCGGTAGTATTCGGACTTACCCTTTTGGATACCACATCCAAGTACCTGAGTGACCGTCATGCCGGTTACCCCTATTTCATTCATAGCGGCTTTCAGTGCTTCAAAACGGCTTTGGTTGGTGATAATTACCACATTTGTTAGCTTACTACTGTAATCTGTAGTTGCATCGGATGGAACAATCTTCTGCTCCGGCTCAGAAAATTCCGCCGGTGAGACAGGGATAAACGACTTAGCTGTTTCTGGTTTCTGGAAACGGGCCAGCTGCCGAATTGGTGCGTTATCCTCCAAATGGAAATCCAATTCGGACCGTACCATCTGCTGGTTAGGATATGCAAGACCCCCCATTTCAGAAATGTCAAGGCCCTCCAGCTCATCTTTGGGAGGTGCTCTGAGGCCCCAGACCTTGTCAAGAATTTTAAAGAAAATGAAGGATACACCGAAGCCGTAAACCAGCAGGATCGCAATGCAGACAAACTGAGCCGCCAGCTGCGAGGCATCACCGAAAAACAAGCCGGTTACGTTGCCGGAAACGCCGTTTAGACCGTCGCCGTATTGACCGTCGGCGAACAGTCCCAGAGCGATAATGCCCCAGAAACCGTTCACGCCATGCACCGAAATAGCGCCTACAGGGTCATCAATCTTGAGTTTATTTTCAATAAAATAGACGGATAAGCAGACCAGAATACCGGCAATCAGGCCAATGATAAAGGCGGAGATGGCGTTGACGAACGCACAGGGAGCGGTAATGGCCACAAGACCTGCCAGAGTACCGTTTGCCGTCATGGAGGGATCGGGCTTGCCATATCGGACCCACATGTAAAACATGGCAACGAGACCGCCGATGGCACCTGCGACCATGGTGTTGGTGGCAACTACAGAAAGCCGGAGGTCGGTGGAGGTAAGTGTAGACCCGGCATTAAAGGAGAACCAACAGAAGAACAGAATAATTGTGCCGATAATGGCCATGGGGATGTTATGGCCGGGGAAAGCCCTTGCAGATCCGTCTTTCTTATATTTGCCGATCCTGGGACCGATGACGATGGCACCGGCCAGTGCAAGCATTCCGCCCATGGAGTGTACAACACCGGATCCGGCAAAGTCAACGACGCCATGACCCAAGCCGAAGTTGACGCCCAGCATGGAAAGCCAGCCGCCGCCCCACACCCAGTTACCGAACAGCGGATACAGAAACATGGAAATAAAGAAGGAACTGATAACCACGGCGGAATATTTTACCCGCTCTGCCATGGCGCCTGTGGGAATTGTTACGGTAGTGTCCATAAAGACCATTTGGAAGAAGAACAGGGCATAAACGCCTGCATCATAGGTGCCACTGAGCATAAATCCCTTATAGCCCAAAATGCCGCCCAAGCCGGGAATCGAGAGCATTGCATCCAATACCGCGCCGCCCGGACCAAGGCTGGCCGCGCCGCCGGAACCACCGAACTGGAGCGCAAAGCCAACCAGGAAATAACCAACCGCGCCCACCAGAAAAACCATAAAGTTCATAGTCATGGTGTGCGCTGCATTTTTGCCGCGGCAGAAACCCGTTTCCACCATGGCAAAGCCGCACTGAAAGAAAAACACCATAAAGCTGCAGATCATAACCCATGTATAAGTTGCACCGAAATATGCTTGATTCGCGGTTGTCGCTACTTCATCTAACGTCTCGCTACCGGTAGTGAGCACATAAGAAGAACCAGTAGGATCACCGCCTGAAGCAAAAGCGGTTACCACAAACAGCATCAGCAGTGTGCCGATCAATAACAAAAGCCCGATCCATTTTTTAAGCT
>JBFWME010000096.1:0-7455 GCA_050251755.1 Lawsonibacter sp.
CCGATCTGCTGATTTGCTTTGGCGGGGATGGTACGATTCTCCACACGGCCCGGGACGCGACCCTTCATGGCGTGCCGATTCTTGGCGTCAACATGGGCAGCGTAGGCTTTATGGCGGAGTTGGAACGGGGAGAACTGTCTCTGCTGGCCCCTCTGGCCCAGGGGCGCTATGAAACAGAGAAGCGGATGATGCTGGACGTACGGGTGTTTCGGGGGGACAAACTGGTCAGTGAGGATTTGGCCCTGAACGACGCAGTGTTCTCCAAGGGTTCCGTGGCCAGAGTTGCCGAAATGGAGGTTCTGGCAGACCGCACCCAGGTCACCGCCATCACGGGAGATGGCGTTATCATAGCCACGCCCACCGGCTCCACCGCCTATTCCATGTCCGCCGGCGGACCGATCGTAGAGCCGGCTTCCCAGTCGATCATTATCACGCCTGTGTGCGCGCATCAGCTGACCTCCCGGGCTATGGTGCTCGCCCCGGAGCACATCATTACCGTGCGGCTGCCAAAAGGAAACCGGAAGCATTTATATCTGTCCGTGGATGGAGGGAAAGCCGTTCGCCTCTCCAGCGGGGATCGTGTGGAGGTTAGCCGGTCTCACTATTCTACCGAGTTGGTCTTGCTGGCGAACCGCAGCTTTTATCAGGTCATCAATCAGAAGTTAGGAGGATTTGCCCCATGAAAAACGCCCGTCAGACGGAGATTTTGAGTATTATCCAAAGCATAGAGGTTGAGACTCAGGAACAGCTGCTGGCTGAGCTGAAGTCCAGAGGGTTTGTCGCGACCCAAGCCACCATTTCCAGAGACATCAAGGAGCTGCGCCTTGTCAAAGAGCTGACTGGCAAGGGCGGATATCGGTATGCGCTGACGGATCGGAAGAATACAGCCGGGACGGACGTCCGCCTGCGCAACATTTTCAAAGAGGGCGTTACCTTTGTGGATGTGGCCCAAAACATCGTGGTGGTGCGTACGATGCCGGGGCTGGCCTCCGCGGCCTGTTCCGCGCTGGACGGAATGGATATTTCGGGCATGGTGGGCAGCCTGGCCGGGGACGACACGGGAATCCTGATCATGCGGGACAATGCTGCCGCCCAGCAATTTAACAGCGAGGTTCACAAACTGCTGAAATAAGAGAAGGTTCAATGGGCGTGACCCATGCGGTTCGACCAAGGCAAAAGCGGAAGGGGATGAGAGCGAATGCTTTCGTTGCTTCACATTGAGAATATTGCGATTATTGAGTCGGCGGATATCAGCTTTGATTGTGGGTTTAATGTCTTGACTGGTGAGACCGGAGCAGGCAAATCTATTGTCATTGATGCGATCAGCGCGGTGCTGGGCCAGAGAACCAGCCGGGAACTGATTCGAACCGGGGCAAAATCAGCTCTCGTAACCGCGGTGTTCGCCGGCCTGGCTCCGCTTCCATGGCTGGAGGAGAACGGGTTTGTCCAGGGGGAGGAGCTGCTGCTCCAGCGTGAGATTCAGGGGGATGGACGAAATGTGTGCCGCCTGGATGGCCGCCCGCTGACGGTGGCCCAGCTGCGGGAGTTGGGAAGACAGTTGTTGGATATTCATGGGCAGCATGACGGACAGCAGCTGCTGGATCCCGCTTGTCATCTGAACTATCTGGACAGCTTTGGCAAAAACGCTCCTTTATTGGAGGACTATCGCCGTACATATGAAACCGTGAGCGGACTGAGAAAACAGATTGCCGCTCTGGAGATGGACGAGTCGGAGCGCTCCCGCCGGGTAGATACCCTGCAGTATCAGATCCGGGAGCTGGAACGGGCCGATCTGAAACCGGGAGAGGATGAGAAGCTGGATGCCCGCAAAAAGGTGCTGCGCAGTGCGGGCAAGCTGATGGATGCGATTCAGGCGGCGAACGATGCATTGTCCGGAAGTGAGGACAGTCAGGGCGCCTGTGACCTGATTGCCGAAGCGGAAGGGTCGGTTCGGAGTATTTCCCGATACAGTGCTCAGCTGGAGGAATTGGAAGAGAAGATGGCCGCTCTGCGTGCGGATGCCGACGAAGCGGCGGAGCTTTTGTCTGAGTTCCGCCGGGAGATGGAATTTTCTCCCGAGGAACTGGATCAGCTGGAAGGACGGCTGGACGTGATTTACCGTCTGAAAAAAAAGTACGGCCAAACGGTGGAGGACATGCTGAACTATCTGGAGCGGTGTCGGCAGGAGCTGGATCAAATCCAGTTTGCTGACGATACCATCGCCCGGCTGGACGGGGAGCTGGCCAAGGCCAGAAAGGCTGCCCGGCAAACAGGGGAGGCCCTTTCCGCCGCCAGAAGAGAGGGGGCTTTGGCGCTCCAAACCCGAGTCCAGGAGGAACTGCGCCAGCTGGATATGCCAAAGGTCCGGTTCGAGACGGAATTTGCCCCCAGCGGCGGGGAGGACGGCATGGATCCCACGGGGATGGATCAGATCCAGTTTCTGATGTCTGCCAATGTGGGGGAAGCCCTAAAACCAATCCAGAAGGTAGCGTCTGGCGGCGAGTTGGCCCGTATCATGCTGGCATTGAAAAATGTGCTGGCCGAAGGTGACGGAATCGGTAGTCTGGTTTTTGATGAGGTGGACACTGGCGTATCTGGCCGAGCAGCCCAGAAGGTGGCGGAGAAAATGGCCGATGTGGCTCGTCACAAGCAGGTGCTCTGCGTGACCCACCTGCCCCAGATCGCCGCCATGGCCGACGCCCACTTCTCGGTGGAGAAGGGGGAGCGGGGCGGCCGAACATACACAAAAGTGGAGCGGTTGGATTGCCAGGGCCGAGAGGGAGAGCTGGCCCGGCTGATGGGCGGCGGTTCCGTGACCGATGTGCTACGGCAAAGCGCATCGGAACTGCTGGTCCGGGCAGACGAATACCGGGCCGGACAATAAAAACGGTGGCTCAGGGAGTCGGAACGTGGGTTCCGGCTCCCTGAATTGATGAAACAAGCTGTGTGAACGTCCCACCACGCATGGTGGGAACCAAGTTCCATTGTGTTCTCCCACAACATGTGCGTTGGAGAACACAGTTCTAGGGTTATAAGTGCTTGAACAGTCCGCCGCCTTTTTGTCCTGGTCGGAGAAAAAGAACCGAACTGGAAGGCAACGAGGCGGGATAGGGTTCGATCCCTTCAAATACCGTTATCCGTTTGCTGAGGAAAGAAAACGTGCAATAAGAAGAAGCTAATTTTCTTTGAAACTGAAAAACCTGGCATTTTCGTGGAAAAAAACTTCCTTTTTTCACGTTAGTCTGTTATACTGTAAAAGTAATAGGCCGGAAGAATTTTGTTTCTATAGGTGAAGCAGATTCTTGATCAAAGGCCGGATTGAGGCGAAACAAAGAGGAGAGAAGCTCTGTTGATGCTCTTGCTGTTCCTGTTCTGGATGATCCTGAACGGAAAGGTAACGATTGAAATAGTGGTGGTAGGCGCAGCGGTTTCCGCTGCGCTTGCTTGGACTGCACGCCGGATGTTACACATTTCACCCCAAGCGGAACTGCGCTTTTTGCGCTGTCTGCCCGGGGTATTTGTTTATCTGCTGTGTTTGGCGGGGCAGGTGGTGCGGTCAAATCTTCAAGTGATTCGGCTGATCCTGTCTCCGAGAAGCGGACGGCCAAAGCTGGTATGGTTTGCACCTCCGGTCAAGGGCGATTTGGCGCGGCTGGCCCTGGCGAATTCCATCACACTGACGCCCGGCACCGTGACGGTGGCACTTGGGAAAAATACCATTTGTGTGTATGCTCTGCGTCCTGAACTGGCGGAAGGGATAAAGGAATCCGGCCTTACAAGACGATTGAACCGACTGGAGGGGGATGACTATGGCTGAGACCACGTCGTTGCTGAGCGGCTTTCTGGCCGGAGTCATGTGTCTGCTGGGTGTCGGGATTCTGTTGTGCCTGGTTCGGGCCATCCGCGGCCCGCGGTATACCGACCGGGTGGTGGCGCTGAATGTAATTTGCACGCTGGTCATTCTGCTGATTTGTGTTTTGTCGTATGTGCTAAAGGCGGCGTATCTGATGGATGTGGCCATTCTGTACGGACTGCTGAATCTGCTGGCCATTGCGTTGCTCAGCCGAATTACCATCCTTCGCCACAGACAGAGAAGAAAGGGGAAATCATGATGACCGTAAGAATTGGAATCGCCATGGCGCTGATTACGCTGGGGATGGCGGTCATTGGAATTTCCATTTTTGGACTGTTTCGTCTGCGGGACGCACTGGAGCGTCTTCATGCGGGCGCTGTAACCGACACGCTGGGGTTGCTTCTGGTATTGTCCGGGTTAGGAGTGCTGTGCGGGTTCACGGCCCACACAGCCAAGCTGGCTTTGCTGGTGGTGATTTTATGGGCGACCAATCCTGTCTCTACCCATCTGATTGCCCGGATGGAGCTGATCACCGGGCACAGTCTGGAGCCCGATCAGCTGACCGGAGAGGGGGAACGGGAGCTATGAGGGTGTTGGAACTACTGCTTCTGCTTTTTCTGGTGTTTTGCGCCCTTTCCGCGGTGTTGACAAAGTATTTGGTGGCGTCGGTCATTATTTTTATGTCCTATTCCTCGGTGATGGCCATTTTGTGGCTGCTTTTGGAGTCTCCCGATCTGGCCATTACAGAGGCCGCGGTGGGCGCCGGAGTCACCAGTCTGCTGTTCTTTCTGGCGCTGCGGAGGATTCATGCGCTGAAAGGGGTGGATGAGGATGAAACATGACCACCCCCATGAGAGCAGATTTGAGCGGTTTATGCGCTGGGCGGAGGGAGAAGCATCTTCTCCGGAGCGCGAGGTAGCGGAAGATCCGGAGCGAGCCGAGTTTATGGAGTATTTGGAATATCTGGACGCGCATGAACACATGGACTTTGGCGCTTACCGCCTGATGCGGTACCGGGAACGGGAGGCCAAGGGAATGCCGCACCAACTAACCCACAGCCATGATGTGTCGGCGGTCCCGCGCACGCAGAGAAAGAGCCTCCTGTTCCGGCACCACCGCCCCGGTCGGCTGCGCCGGATGGTCAGAATCTATGGGGCGCTGTCTGTGGCGGTGGCCTGTGTGCTGATGGCGACTCTGATTTCCGTGACAATGGAGCTGCCGGAATTTGGAGATCCCGGCGCTCCGGCAATGAACCAGGTTTCACAGCGATATTTAGAACAGGGCGTGGAGGAGACGGGTGCGGTGAACGCCGTGGCAGGCATGATTTTGGACTATCGTGCCTTTGATACCTTTGGGGAATCCACGGTGTTGTTTGCGGCGGCCATGAGCGTGATCCTGCTCCTCCGCCGTCCGAACCGGAAAAAAAGAAAAGAGGAGCCACGCAATGTCATACTGTATCGAATGGGCCCGATCATTTTGCCCTGCGTGATGCTGTTCGGCATTTATGTCGTGGTGAACGGACACCTCAGCCCAGGCGGCGGTTTTTCCGGCGGAACGGTACTGGGCTGCGGGCTGATTTTGGGCGCGCTGGTGTTGGGAGAAAACGAGATGGAACGGCTGCTGCCCCCAAACCGGCTGACTCAGCTGACCGTAGGCTGTTTGCTGGCTTACGGAGTGATGAAAGGCTATTCCTTTGTGACCGGGGCCAACCACATCGGCTGGGACATCCCAAAGGGAACGCCGGGGGCCATCTTCAGCGCCGGGTTGATCCTTCCGCTGAATCTTTGTGTGGGAATCATCGTGGCCTGTACCATCTACACGTTTTACACTCTATTTGCGGAAAAGGAGGAGTAAGGAATGCTGGAACGGATCATTCTGCAGCGATTTTATATCGGAGCCATCCTTCTGTTTTCCATCGGCCTTGTCACGCTGTTTCTTCATCCGAATCTGATCAAAAAAATCATTGGCCTGAATCTGATGGATACCTCCGTGTTCTTATTCCTGGCCGCCATGGGCTATGTGGACGGGGGAAGACCTCCCATCCTGACGCAGGGTACGGAAGGGGCCGTTTTCGTCAATCCGGTCCCAGGCGGTCTGGTTCTGACTGGCATCGTGGTGGCGGTGAGCACAACGGCGCTGTTTCTGGCGCTCACGTGTCGGCTGTACCACAAGTACCACAGCTTGAATTTAGACATTATTTTAATGAAAGCAAAAGAAGAATACCAGGAAGAAACATAAAAAAATGGATTTGTCAGAAAGGAGGGAGAGCGCTTGACGTTTGTCTATAACATTCCGTTTCTTAGTCTGTTCCTGGCTTTGTTCAGCGCCATCCTCCTTCCGCTTGTTCCAAACGGCAACCGGGCACTGAATCTGATCCGGGGGGTTCAGTTGACGGTGGCGATTCTGTCCGGCATTTTACTGGCGGACCTGTGGCGGACCGGAAAAAGCTTTACCTATATGATGGGCCATTTTCCCGCCCCCTGGGGGAACGAACTGAAGGCCGGCCCCTTAGAGGCACTGTTGGCGCTGGCGTTCAGTGTGGTCATGCTTCTGTCCATGACGGGTGGAGCGGTGGATTTCCGCCGGGATATTCAGCGCCATCGGCAAGGGTGGTACTGCCTGCTGATGCAGCTGCTGTACGCCTCCCTGCTGGCGATGGTATATACAAACGACCTGTTCACCGCCTACGTCTTTATTGAAATCGCAGCCATTACGGCCTGCATCGCGGTGGTGGCGAAAGAGAGCGGCCGGTCGGTGGTGGCTGCCATCCGTTATCTGGTGTTCAGCTGCCTGGGGTCCGGTTTGATTTTACTTGGAATTTCTATTTTATACTGTATTACCGGCCACCTGTTGATGGAAAATCTGGGCCAGACGGTGGCCCGGCTGACCGCCTCCGGGCAGTATATGCTTCCGCTTACCGCTTCCGCTTTGCTGATGACGTTGGGCCTGTCAATCAAAAGCGCCCAGTTCCCATTTCATGCCTGGCTGCCCGATGCGCATGCCAGCGCCACGACCTCGGCCAGTGCGATTTTGTCCGGTCTGGTTTTGAAGGGGTATCTCGTTTTAATGGTCAAGTTGATCATTCGTGTGTTTGGCGGCAGCCTGCTGATCCGCATTTACATGCATGATCTGCTGTTTTTCCTGGGGTTGGCCGGGATGCTCTACGCCTCGATTGCGGCTCTGCGGCAGGAGGAGGTCAAGCGCATGGCGGCGTATTCCTCCTCAGCACAGATCTCTTATATTTTTTTAGCGCTGGGCTTGGGAAACCGGGCGGGCGTGGCTGCGGCCTGTTTTCAGATATTGAGCCATGCGTTTACAAAGCCTATGATTTTTGTCGGGGCTGGAGGCATGATCCGGGCTGCAAACGGCGGCCACTATTGGAGCGACCTGCGGGGCTGTGCCTGGAAGGACCCAATGGCCGGGATCGGGTTTACGGTGGGCGGCTTGTCTTTGTGCGGGCTTCCGCTTCTGGCCGGATTCTCTGCAAAATACAGTTTGGCGGTGGCCGCGCTGTCCGCCCAATGGCAGATCATGCCGGCCCTGTGCGGCCTTGCAATCAGTTCCGTGCTCAACGCCATGTACTATATCCCGGCCATGCTGGC
>JBFWME010000097.1:0-7142 GCA_050251755.1 Lawsonibacter sp.
CGGACAGATGCAGAGTCTTGATGATAAGACTTATCAAAAATATTTCTCCCAGCGGCGGGAGAATAGTAAGTGGTCGGAGAAAAACAAGGCACTGACCGAAAAGCTGGACCAGCAGGGCATCATGACCCACCACGGCAGAAAAAAGATAGCCAAAGCCAAAAAGAACGGCCAGTGGAATGCCGCTAAGACACCGGCTGTGACAGACGAACAGATAGACGCAGTAGCCGAGCTGCTGAGGGTATATGAGCCCGCCTACACCAATTTTCAAGTCATGTCGCCCTCGGCTAAGAAAACCTATACACGGGCCTATCTAGATGCAAAAACAGAGGACGGACGGGAAATGCAATGAAGCCCCTATACCGAATGAGCTGGACAGGCAGTTCAATGGACAAAAACATTTGTCCCATACGAAAAATGAATTATAAACGGGAAAATCGTGTGGTTGCCGGGCATAGACAGGACATTCGCTACATAGCTGGAATTTATGCGTGAGCGGTCTGCAACAAAGCTATGGGGGGTGTGTAAAAACACCTCCCCATAGCTTTGTTGTTTGGGTCACAATACGTGTAGCACATCGGCTGGTTGTGCGTTGCCAAATGATTGAGGCCAGTGACAATATTTGCGGAAGTCCTCGGCCTTGGTGAACTTCAGGTCCGCGATTACCAGATCCAGAATAATTGGCTGTTGGAACAGCTGAAGCTGTCCAGGAAGAAACTCTTTGGCAAATCAACGGAGCAGGCCGACGAAGCTGTCATGGACCAGCTCAGCTTCGTGTTTAACGAAACCGAGGCCATCGATGCAAAAAGCGTGGAGGACGCGCCTTCTGAATCCAAGGTGAAATCCTACATCCGCAAGCGGCGCAGCGGCAGCATTGAGGATGTGATCCCGGAAAATCTGCCGATTGACCGAGTGGAACATCGCCTGCCAGAAGAAGAACTGCTCTGCGCGATCTGCGGAAATCAGATGGTCGAGATTGGAAAAGAGATCCACCGCACTCTGAAAATTGAGCACTGCACTGCAAGCAGTACGAGACGGAAACGGATGAGGCGCTCATTGTAAAAACGCCGAATGAACCGACTGTTCTGACTGGCAGTTTCGCATCTCCCGAAGCGATTGCTCATATCATGACCTGGAAATTTGTCACCCATCCCTCAAAAAATGCTTGCGGAAACAAGCAGCCTCTGCTATAATAAAGTAGCAAATATGTAATATATTTCTTATTAGATGTGAGGGTGCTTGATTGTGCTTGAAACAAGTTCGATGGATGGGGTCTTTCCGGCGCAGGAACAGATCAAAACAACTACATATAAACAACAGGCATATGAACTCATAAAATCTGCGATCCTGTACCAGAAATTAAAGCCGGACGCGATTTATTCTCAGGAGTCAATTTGTCAGGCGCTGAACATCAGCCGCACCCCTGTCCGCGAGGCGCTGCTGGAACTTCAGAAAGAAGGCTATATTCTTTTTTACAGAGGTAAGGGAATTCAAATCGTCTCATTGGACGAGCAGGCGATTCACGATATTCTGGAGATGCGCATTTATCAGGAAACGGCGGCGGCAGAACTGGCTGGAAAGCGGGCGACCCCGGAGGATCTGGCGTATATTGGGGAGCGTCTGGAGGAACATCGCCGAAGTTTAGATTCTCAGGATATCGACCGCTGCTATCGCTTGGATCACCAGTTTCACCGGGCGATTGCCAGAGCGGCGCACAACGATTTCCTATACCGCACTATAGATGATGTGTTGGACCACTATCTCTGTTTTGAGGCATTGTCGATTTACAAGAGCTATATCGGCGCCAACGCGATCTGGGAAGAGCACAGCGTACTCTACAACGCGTTGCGGGAACATGATCCGGAGAAGGCGCGCCGCGTCGCGGAGGTGCATCTGCAGAATGCGTATGAGCGAACACTGGGGAAATATTGGAAAAAATAAACAGGAATCGTTCTTGCGGTATTGAGACGGATCACAAAAGAAAGCTTGCTTGTTGTGCTTAGAGAAATATATTACATATTACATGTTAAATTTTGTGAATATGGCTGATTGACTAGGGCGCTTTTTGGCGGTATAGTTTTGAAAAAAGGCAAGGGCGTCTGAGAGGGAATCCTCTTAGGCGCCCTATTATAATTTCAGTGACATTGAGGCAGAGGTGAAGATGATGGTAAAACAGAAGCATCCTTACGAGTGGCCCTCGCACTGGGGCCGTCCGGTTGCTCACGGTCCTTACGGTGCGATCAGCAGCAATAGTGTCTACGCGACCCGGGCCGGCATTGAGATCCTGAAGAACGGCGGCAATGCCTTTGATGCGGCGGCGGCTGTTTCCTTGGCGCTTTCCGTGGTCGAACCCCATCACTCTGGAATCGGCGGGGGTTGTTTCAGCTTGATCTACGACGCGAAGAGCGATGCGTTCAGCGCTGTGGATGGCCGCGGAGTTGCCCCGATGAACGCGGCGGCGGATCTCTTTTTGAAGGACGGTGTGGTGCAGGACGAGTGGAAGGATCTGGGCGGGCAGTCGGTGGCGGTCCCCGGGTTGCTGAAAACGCTGGATGTGCTGCTTCAAAAATACGGGACCATGCGGCTCTCTAAGGTGGCCGCTCCGGCGATCCGTTTGGCAGAGGAGGGCTTCGGCACCAGCTATACGGGTGCCCTGACCATGTACGACGACTCCGTGGAGCGCAAGCTGAAGTTCTCCAAGGCGATGCGGAGGCTGTATCTGAAGGAAGACGGGAGCGTCTACCGCTTTGGAGAGCGCCAGAGCAATCACGAACTCGCCGTGCTTCTCAGACGGGTCGCCGAGGAGGGGACGGATTTCTTCTATCGCGGGCCGGTGGCCGACCAGATGGTAAAGCTTATCAACGCGCGGGGCGGTTGCTTTGCGCTGTCGGATCTCGCGGACTACCAGCCGAAATTCCGGACACCCATCCGGGGAACTTACCGCGGATGCGAGGTCGTGGCCTTTGCGCCGCCCAGTGGCAGCTGCACCGTGCTGGAGATGCTGAACATTTTGGAGCACAGTGACCTGAAGGCCATGGGGCACAATACTGCGGAGAGCATCCACGCGCTGGCCGAGGCGATGAAGCTCGGCTTCGCGGACCGCAGCAAAGCGCTGGGCGATCCGGATTTTGTAAAGATCGATCTGGACCGTTTGACGTCCAAGGCGTTCGCGGCGGAGCGGTTCCACCTAAGCGGCAAGCAGGCCGGCGACTACGCGGCGGTAGAGGATATCGAGGCAAAAGAGTACCCGGGAAACACCTCTCACTTCGCCGTTATGGACCGGTTCGGCAATGCCATTTCCCAGACGCAGACGGTCAGGGACTGGTTTGGCTCCGGCATTGTGGCGGATGGGCTTGGATTTGTGTTGAACAACGCCATGTCGGACTTCTCTGCGGCAGTGGGCGCCCTTACCAGTCAGGGCCTGACCTATGGAAGCGCCAACGCCATTCAGGGCGGCAAAACCCCGCTGTCCAGTATGTCCCCCTGCATGGTGCTGCGGGACGGAAAGCCGTTTCTGGCCATTGGTGCCGCCGGAGGTCCACGCATCATCACAGGAACGCTGCAAGGCATCGTAAACGCGGTGGACTACGGCATGACGCCAGAGCGCCTTGTGAATCTGCCCTTTATCCATGTGACCACCAACAAACAGGGACTGGAGGTGGAGTACGGGATCTCAGAGGACACGCTGAAGCTTCTGGAAGAAAAGGGGCACCATCTGGTCCGGAACGCCGTCGAAGAGGCCATGAGCACCATGCTCAACAGTGTGATGAACGTGGACGGAGAGTACTACGCGGCCGGTACGGCCCGTGTGGACGGTTGCGGCGGCGCGCTGCTCCCGGGCGGAAGTACCGTGCTGGAGGGCGTCAGTCAGGAGTTCTTGTCGGGCGATTGAGAACCGTCTGATTTAGAATATAGATGTAGACACAAACTATTTATTCTTTGGGAGGTAGAACAATGAAAAAAGTGAAGAAACTGGCATCGTTAGGTCTTTGTCTCGCAATGGTATTCACCATGGTGGCCTGCGGCAGCAACTCCGGCGCCCCTGCATCTTCTGCGGCGTCCTCCGCTTCCACCCCCGCGGCCGGCGGCGATCAGACTGTCTACAAGATTACCTACGCCAACACCGTTGCGGACTCCAATCCCCAGGCAATCAACGCAAAGTACATGGCTGAGAGGATGAAGGAACTCAGCGGCGGCCGCATTGAGATGACTGTTTTCAACAATAACAAGCTGGGCGCTTTCAGCGACTGCTTCCAGCAGATGCAGCAGCCCAACGGCACTGTTCAGATGGGTGACGTTTCTTCCGCATCCGTAACCCAGTTTTCTGAGCTGTACACCCCGTTCGCTCTGCCGTTCCTGTTCTCCAGCAAAGAGCAGTCCTTCGATTACTTCGACAATGGCGAAACGGTAAAGGCCATTGAAGAGGAGTTCCTGGGTGAGACCAATGTTCGTGTTCTGGGCTACTTCTACAACGACGCCCGCGCTCTGACCAACTCCAAGCGGGCAGTCGCCACCCCTGCCGACTGCGCCGGATTGAAGCTCCGTGTTATGACTTCCGATGTTTACATCAAGACCTTTGAAGCACTGAATGCGGCTCCTGTTTCCATGCAGTTCTCCGAGCTGTTCAGCGCACTGCAGCAGGGTGCTGTGGATGGTCAGGACAACGGCATGATCCTTTCCATGGACTCCAAGTTCAATGAAGTTCAGGGTTACTACACCGACCTGGGCCATGTTCAGGATACCTCTGTTATCTTTATTTCCGAAACATTCTATCAAAGCCTGCCCGAGGATCTGCAGCAGGTTGTTATGCAGGCGGCTCAGGAAGCCGTTGAGAAGGAGCGTCAGGACTATGCCGACAAGCTGGATTCCTATCTGGAAGAGATGAAGAAGACCATGGATGTCACTATCCTGACCGATGACCAAAGAGCCGCCTTCAAGGAAGCCTGCAGCTCTGTTTATGACTGGTATCGCGGCGCGTATCCCCAGTACGATCTGGATGCCATCATGGCCGACATTGCAAAGTATTGATTTAATTACTGATCTTTGAAATTAGAGGGAAAGTGGCCACGGCCTTTCGCAAATAGCGTAATTCAGGTCGAAAATATGTTTGTTCTCTTCTGATTTCAGAATGTGGATGGCATCCACACAGAGGATGCCATCCACATTATGCAACGGAAACTATATTGTTGAATTTCCGCATGTCCGTATGGGAGAGATATCATATGAAAATACTAAAATTTTTGGATGATCATCTTGAGGAAATGATTTGTGTCGCAGCTCTTGCAGCTATGACTCTGGTTATTTTCCTTCAGATTGTCATTCGTAGTGTCAGTTCGTTTGTAACGATTCCCATGGCTTGGACGGAAGAGATCGGCCGTTATCTCTTTATTTATGCCGTGTATGTTGGCGCAGCCTATGCTACCCATAAGCGCGCACACCAGAAGGTCGATATTCTGCCAATCCTCTGTGGAGATACTGGAAAATTAATTTTTAATCTGATCGGTGACATTTGCGTCATCCTTTTTGCGGGCGTAATGACAATTTACGGCTGGCAGGTAGTTCAGAATGTGGCTTTTGTCTATGTGCAGAAAGCACCTGCTACAAAGCTTAACATGGGTATCCCATATGCCGGTCCGGCACTTGGTATGGCTTTGTGCACGTTCCGTTCTCTGCAGAATGTCGTATTTCATGTCAAAGCGTACCAGAATGCCCGGAACGCTTCTGCAAAAGCTGAAGGCGGTGACTCCTGATGGGCGCTTTGGTCATTCTGGCTGTGTTTTTGGGCTGCGTCTTCGCATCCGTTCCTATCGGCTTTTCTATTGGCCTGTCCGTTGTGGCCTTCGCTTTTGCTACAGGCTCCATCAACATGGGCTATGTTGCTTCCGGCCTTTTTGCCTCCTGTGACTCCTTCCCGCTGATGGCGATCCCGTTCTTTATTTTGTCCGGTGCACTGATGGAAGGCGGCGGCCTTTCTAAGCGTCTGGTTCTGTTCTTTGACTCATTGGTGGGTCATCTGACCGGTGGGCTGGCAATTGTTACGGTTATCACCTGTATGTTCTTCGGCGCAATTTCCGGCTCCGGCCCTGCAACGACCGCTGCTGTTGGTGCTATCATGGTACCAACCATGGTAGAAAAGGGCTATGATAAGAAATTCGCTATGGCGCTGGTTGCCGCGTCCGGCTGTCTGGGCGTCATCATTCCGCCCAGCATCCCGATGGTTACTTATGGCATTTCGGTCAACGCTTCCATCGCCACAATGTTTATGGGTGGTTTCCTACCCGGCATTGTTTTGGGCACTCTGCTGATCGTCACTGCTGTATCTATCTGCAAAAAGAACGGCTTTACCGGTAATGGTGAACAATTCAGCTGGAAAAAGGTTGGAGTAAGCTTTAAAGATGCTTTCTGGGCTATTCTTTCTCCTGTGATTATCCTTGGCGGTATTTACAGCGGCGTGTTCACTCCGACGGAAGCTGCTGTGGTTTCTGTCGTGTATGCTCTTTTTGTGGGCATCTTTGCTTATAAAGAGTTGAACCTCAAGACGATCTACAAGAAGTTTGCAGAAGCTGCATGCACGCATGGTACGGTCAACATTATCGTTGGTACCAGTACCATTCTTGGTCGTGTTCTCACGCTGGAGCAGATCCCGGATGCAATTGCGACCTCTATGATCGGCTTTACTGATAACAAGATTGTGATCATGCTGATCATTAACCTGCTGCTTCTTGGCTGCGGCTGTCTGTTGGAGACCAACTCCTCCATCCTTATTCTGGCTCCGATCCTTTACCCCGTTGCGGCCTCTTTTGGCGTTGACATCGTTCATTTCGGTATCATCATGGTTATCAATCTGGCAATCGGTTTCATTACCCCGCCGGTTGGCGTAAACCTGTTTGTTGCCTGTGGTATTGGCAATATTCCGTTTGCGGATCTGGTAAAGAAGATACTTCCGTTCCTGATCGTTTTGCTGATTGGTTTGCTTTTCATTACTTACATCCCTGCAATCACGCTTGCTTTGCCCAGCCTGTTGAAATAACAGGATATAATCCATCCACGAATATTGAAAGATTACAACGATCCATTGCTGTGATACTCGCAGATTACGCATGTTTATTCAGCATGCGTAATCTGCGTTTTTATTTGAATTGTTG
>JBFWME010000098.1:0-6812 GCA_050251755.1 Lawsonibacter sp.
CTCCTAAGCGGAAGGCCAGCGGTTCGAATCCGCTCAGGCGTGCCAGAAATCGCTGAAAGCACTGCATTTTTGCAGCTTTTCAGCGGTTTTCTTTCCCAGCCAATCGAATTGTTGATACAATTACTGCTGCTCGCTATTTACAAAAAACGAGGAAGAAAATTATGATTTTCTCCCTCGTTTTTATTTGACAATATGCCCTTTTCTTAAAACAACTGCATATTTAAGAACTCCGGGTGCATAATCGGCAGTCGCATGTTTTTCTCTATTATGATTCCTTATACAAATAATACCCGTTCAGCAGATTATCCTCCTGATATTGAAGCGAAAGCCGCAGGAGATCGTGTTTTACGGTCTGCAATCCTGTTTCTCCGGAACCAAATCTCTGCAGTAGCGTTTCAAAGCGCTGTTTCTCGGCTTTCGAGGTTTTCTCAATCAAATATCCCCAGACATGCCGGGCGGCGTTCACTCCATTTTCAATCGCAACCGGCAAAGCAAAGGCCGCCTCAATCATTCGATACAGCTCCAGCGCCGGATCGGCACGGTTCTCCCGCAGAAGCTGATGGATTGCTTGATAGAGTTCCGGAGAGTGCTCCAATACGCAGTATTTATAGCGCGCCCATTCGGCTTCCAGCGCCCCAATTCCGCTGTCCGAAACACAGTTGATGCACTTCAGCGCGGACAGATTTTTGTCCTTTACCTCCAGCATGATATCCACATTCATCCCCGAAAGCGGCCTTGAGAACGCCAAAAACGGATCGATCCGGATGGACTCCGAGTGCGCCCCCGCTCTTTTATCCGGGTGCTGCTGCGAGTAATGGATTTTTTGCGGACCGTCATCCCTCTTCCAGGTTTCGGAACACCGTGTGATCCAGTCCAGATCTATACGAGAGCTGTCCGCAGAGTTCACGGCGTTATGCAAATTGTCGTACACAACGGGAATTCCCGCGTGGGACGCGGTATCCAGAACATCACCAATATGGAACATTTTATCATCATTCTCCAAAACAAGGCGGGTCCGAATCGCTGGATCCAATCCCTGATACCGAGATAGAAAGCGGCGTTCCGCCTGCTTTTTATCCCCGTAAACTCCGCCTAAATGGAGAATGATTTTGTGCGTTTTTCCAAGCCCCAGCCCGTCCAGCACACCCGCATGGTACCGGAGATCCTCTATCGCCCGCCCCACAACCGCAAAATTCGAGGAATTTAGCACCGTATACTGGCCCGGGTGCATGGAGACCCGCATGCCCGAATGAAGGATTTTCCCACCGATCACAGAGAGCCTCTCCGAAAAAATTTCACGCCAGGGCAGCTCCGCCGCCAAACTGGAACCAAATGGAATCAAGTCCGAAGAGATGCGAAAAAGCTGGATGCCGTTTCGAATGTTGTAGTCGATCAGCCGCTCAAGGGAATCCAGGTTGTGACCGATCAGCGACAGCAGTCGCTCCGCATCCGCATTTTTCAGCGTACAGCTCCTCATCCCGCTCCCGGGTACGGCGAGCGCCAGGCATGCATATCCAATCTTCACACGTTATCCTTTCTGCCCATGCGGCACTGCCGCGCCTTCCCAATTGGGCTCAAACACCTTCGAGCCAGAATATTTTCCCCAATATCATCGGGAAATAGCAGCACGCCTTGGATCATAACCACGGATCAGTCGAGCGCATCTTGATTGTGCGGCTTCCGAAATTTTCTGCCGGGTAACTACGAAGAGCCGCTGTTTGATTCGGCAGGATATACATTTCTAACCGATAGCCAATGTATATCTTCACTTCATCGGCTTTAAAATGACAAAAAAATACTGAGAATAGTTTATTATTTGTGCAATCCTTATTCAAACATGTGTATTCTTTCTTCGTTTCAAACAAAATCGTTCTTAATATCCGTCAATTTTTGATTGACTTTCACCTGAAGTCGTCATATACTTTTTATAAAACGTTATATAACATATTGCAAAAAACAAAGGAGTGCAGCTTGTGATTAAACATAGCGTAATCAATGGAGCACTGAGCCACGCCCTGGCTCAGGCTCGGCACAAAGACCTCATTGTCCTGTGTGATGCCAATATGCCCATTCCGCGGGGATGCGAGGTCATCGACCTGTCTCTGGTTCGTGGCGTCCCCACTTTGCTCCAGACACTGAAGGCAGTGCTCAACGACCTGGTGGCCGAACGATACCAGGTATTCGAACTGATGCCCCAGTACAATCCTGACATGTATGAGAAGATCCGGCATCTGCTTCCCCTGCTGCCCGGCGGCACAATCAGCCAACCCGAGCTGGAAGACGCCATGCTCCGGGCCAAGGCTGTCGTTCGGACGGGGGATTTTGGAAGCTGCTGCACCATGGTCCTCTATTCCGCCTCTGGAATGGACAAGTATGTGGAGCAGTTCAATTGCTCCTTCGACCAGATTGCGGAGGGATAACTGTGGACGAGGTACAAATCACAGAACTTGAGTTGAACGGGTTACAGGGCTTCGACTCTTACCGTGTCCCCGGTTTGGTAACCCTGTCCTCGGGAGATCTGCTAACCTACTATGAGGGACGGCAAAACGAGGGGGGCCGGCGCACCCTGCTGATGCGGCGCAGCCGGGACGGGGGATGCACGTTTGGGCCCCGGGTGGTGCTGGCTCAGCCAACCGGAGACGAGCTGCTCCACAACCCCATGCTTCTTTCCGGCCCGGAGGACCGGGTATGGCTGTTTTGGTGCCAGGACTATTCCCATCTGTTTGTCCGGGAGAGCCGAGACGGAGGAACGACCTTCGGCCCCACCCGGGAGCTTACCCAGATCATCGACGGGTTCCGCCGGGAATGGCCGGTGACGCTGTGGTCCATCTCCCCCGGACACGGGGTTCGAATGACAGACGGGACTTTGGTGATCCCTCTGTGGCTCAGCCGCGGAGAGAACGCCCATCTCCCCGCCTGTTTCGCCTGCCTATACAGCACCGATCAGGGAACCAGCTGGCAGTGCAGCAACACCGTGCCGGCAGGCAACGGAGTGGGCGACCCCACCGAAGCTTCCGTCGCCCAGCGGCGGGATGGTACCTTGCTGGCTACCATGCGGCACGAGGTTCCCGGTGTCCGGCGCCGGGCGTTTTGTCAGGGCGGTCCGCGCCGGTGGAGCGCCCCTTGGTTGGACCAAGCGCTTCCCGATCCGGTGTGTTCCGGTGCGCTGCTGACACTGAAGGATGGACGAATGGCCTTCGTCAACTGTGCCTACGGTGATGAACCCGCCCTGGAGCGCCAGCGCCGGGGAGAGGCGGTGCGCTGGAGTTTGGACGCCCGCCAGCAGCTGACCCTGCGCCTCAGCGGAGACGATGGAACCACCTGGTCCAAGGGCCTGATGTTGGAGTGGGAGGCGGGCGCCTCCGATTTGGGGCAGAGCCCGGACGGACGCACACTATACTGTTTTTACGAACGGGGGTGGAGGGAAGGAAACTGCATCTTCAACCGTTCCCTGGTTCTGGCCAGAGTTCCTCTGTCCCGCCTGGAGGCGGAAGAAAGGGGCTAGGATCCTTTGAATGTGGTAAAAGTTGGCCCGCGTTATTCCGTTCCTTTTTTTGCCGCCTACTTTATCTATTATGCGGGGTACTGCGTTTTTTCCAGCTATGTCATTTTATATTTAACAGACAAGGGTTACAGCGCAGTACTGTGCGGAATGGTCACCAGCCTAACTCTGCTGGCCAATCTGGCCATGGAGCCACTCGGCGGATATGTGACCGACACCTTTCTCTCCACTCGAAAATATTTGGCTTTGTGTATTGGCCTGATCGCGGCGCTGTGTATCTTCTGCACCCTGTTTGCCAACCGGCCGGCTCTGTGCATGCCCGCTTTGATCTTGACAGCGGGACTCGCCTATCCCTTTAGCCAGCTCATGGATGCCTGGGTCAACTGCAGTGTGGAATTGGATCCCGATCTGGTGTACAGCCGAATTCGAGCGGGGGGGTCTATCGGCTTCAGTCTGATGTCGATTTCCGCCGGCTACTACTTTCGGCGGTTTGGCTGGGATACCTATTTTTTGGTCCAGGGCGCTTTATTCCTGATGATCCTGCCCCTCTTAGCCAAGCTGCCTAAAATCCGTCTGGGGAACACCAAACGACAAGAATCCGGGGGAACCTGGCTGTCTTTACCCGCCTCCTTCCAAGCTTTGGCGGGCAACCGCCCTTATTTGCTGTGTTTGCTGGTCTGCACGGTATATTGGTTTAGCCACCGGCCGGTAGGCAGCTATTTGGCCCTGCTGGTGGAGGCACGGTCAGGGGATGCCAGTGTCTTCGGCAATATTTGCGGAGTCGGGGCTGCAGTGGAATTTTGTGGCCTGCTTTTTCTGGCGTGGATGCAGAAAAAAAAGCCAATTCCCCTGTGGCTGTATATGACGTTGGCCCTCGCTTCCGACGTACTGCGGCCTCTTTGCCTCTGGCTTCTGCCCGGAATCTGGCCCTTGTATTTGGGGCAGGTGATTCAGGCCATCAGCTTTGCCCTGTTTTACAGCGGAAGCGTGGAATGCTTTACCCAAACCGCCGACAGCAGGATCCGCAGTTTCAGCATCTCCATAGGCCTGACGACCAGCAGTGTGGTGGGTACCATTTCCGCCAACCTTCTGGGTGGCTGGCTGTGCGACGGATGGGGAACGGGTTCTCTGATCCTCCTCAGTCTGGGCGTCAGCATATGGAACTGTCTGCTCCTTTTTGTTTGTTTCTCCCGGTTATTCTCACGCAATGGGGCAAAATAGCAAGTGGTTCATTTACAAGTTTCCCCCTTCTATGTTGCATACAAGAATATGCCTCGGTTAAAAAGGCTGTGAAAACGCACAAAAATAGGGTAATTTTTTTGTTAAAAAGAGACAGCCTATCGATTTGAAGAAAAATTTTCGAAAAACTATTGCAAAATCCTTTATATTTTGGTATTAATATATTATAACAATATAAGATGAATGATGGCTGCGCGCTGAGCAGCGGTAAGGGTAAGCCGCCGTGAAGATCGCCGCCGCGGCGGTTAGGCCGGCCGCCGGGCAAAAGTACGGAAGCTTGCCCGTAAAAAAGAGGGGTGTTGCCCCGCACCCTCCGTCCTCCGGGGGCAAATCGTTGGAAAGAAAGGAGCGTATGATTTCGCAGTTTGCGTATCGTACAAAACAGCGCATGAAACAAATGGTTTTGACGGTCGGAAAGGGAATCGACAAAGCGGTGGATGTATTAAAGACATTTACCGGATATGTGATTTTCGCTTTTATGGTACTGCTGTGCTTCCAGGTTATGATGCGTTTTGTGTTTCGCCATCCGATTTATGGGATTGACGAAGCGGTCACCGCCCTGATGATCTGGTCAATGTGCTTCGGCTGGTGCACCGTTTACTGGGACAATGAGCATGCTGTATTGGAATTTATCATGAAAAAAATGCCGGCGTGGTTCCGGAAAATTATGTTTAACATTACCAACCTGATCATCCTTGTCATCACTCTGGCCTATATTCCCGCCAGCTATACCTTGTTCAGCATGCAGAAGAACATGCCTCCCGTTGGCGGGCTGCCCTTCAGCAGAGGCTACTATTACGCGCTTCCTGTGCTGGTGATGAGCCTGATCATGCTGGTGATGTGCGGTTACAAGACCATTGCATTCCTCCTTACCGGGGATGAAAAAATTTGTGCTCCCGTGGTTCAGGAAGGAGGGTCCGTCGTTGACTAATCTTGATCCTTATCTGGCAGTCTATTTTGTGACCTTTGTCGCTTTGATTCTGCTTCAGGTACCCATTGCCTATGCAATGATGGCCTCTGCCTTCGAATTTATCATTTTCAATCACCAGTCTTTTGTTATGTTTGCCCAGCGTACCGCCAACTCTCTGGCCGATTTCAACATGCTGGCTCTGCCTGCCTTTTTGTTTGTGGGATGCTTTATGAACGAGGTGGGCCTAACCGACCGCATCTTTATTATGGCGGAAAAATGGATCGGACACTTGACCGGCGGTCTGGCCCACGCCAATGTGCTGGCATCTATGATTTTTGCCGGTATGTCCGGCTCTGCGCTGGCAGACGCAGGCGGTTTGGGTACCATGGAAGTCAAGGCTATGTCCGATGCCGGCTACGACAGAGATTTTTCCGTTGCGGTAACCGCGGCTTCCGCCGGCATTGGTCCAATTATTCCTCCATCCATCAACTTTGTGGTCTGGGCGTTTCTCAGCCAATGCTCTACTCTGGCAATGTTTCAGGCCGGTATGCTCCCCGGTATCATGATGGGTGTAGCCATGATGATCTGGATCGTGATCGCCGTCAAAACGCAGGGCATCAAATGTCCCATCGTTTCAAAATCCTCCTGGGGGGAACGTACTCGGGCAACTTGGGCGGCTCTCCCGGCCTTGGGTGGTCCCACCATCCTGGTCCTTGGAATTATGACCGGCGTGTTTACTCCCACGGAATGCTCGGTGGTTGCCGCCATGTACTGTGTGATTATGGCAATCGTTTTGAAACGGTTCAACATGAAAATGCTCACCAAGGCGCTGCGGGACACCTTGCTCAGCGCCGGCATGGCAATGTGTCTGTGTGCCACCGGTCTGATTTTCAACTGGGTCATTGTTACCAGCGGCCTGATCGGCTGGATGTCCGCCCTGCTGATGGGCCTGGGCAGCAAGATTTTGATTCTGCTTGTATTAAACGCTCTTCTGCTGTTTTTGGGGTGCTTCATCGGTTCTATGCAGATCCTCATTATGGTAGCCCCTCTGCTGATGAATCTGGCAAATGCACTGGACATGAGTTACATCCAGATGGGCGTCATGGCAGTTCTGAACGTAACTCTCGGTCTGATTACCCCACCCATGGCGCCCGCACTGTT
>JBFWME010000099.1:0-6724 GCA_050251755.1 Lawsonibacter sp.
GGGCCGCTCTCCTGCATTTTTAATTCCTTAGATTCAGCAAAACAGTTCAGGTTTAGTTGGCCACTATAATCCGAACCTGCTCTCCAACGGGATCGACGTAGATGGTCAAGTCACTGGAGTACGCCTTGCAGGCGGTCAGACGCTCCTGGCCGCTGGTCTGTTTGAACCAGTTGTCTGCGCTGAACTTGCTACTACTCACGCTGCGGTAACATTCCACATCGTCGGACACCCGATAGGTCTTCCCTCCTGCAGTGACATAGTTGATTCCCTGGCTCTGGAAGAAGTCGGAGGGGGAAACATTCTTGACAGCAGCCAAATCAATCACGCTGCGAATGGCATTTCCCTTGCCCACGGCCACGCCTACAAAGGCTCCGTTCGTTCCGTTGTAGCCAGACTGAGAGGCAAACGTAACAGAATCACTCCTTACTAGCGTCCAACTACTGCTGACCTCTTCTTTCGTTGTATACTTCCAGTCTCCATCATCGTCCAGCACCGGGTCTCCATTGCTGTCAACGACTAAAACCTCTTTTTCTGTCGTTTGTTTTTCTTCAACTATCATTCCGTACTCATATGCATCGCCAGTCACATCGTTCAGTACAATGTAATCCACCATGTTGGAAGTGTTCAGATGGTAGGTGGCAACCTGTTCGCCCGGAATATCACCTGAGCCCAGACTGCTCAACAACACCTGGACCATGGCCCCGTCCTTTACCTGCTCATAAACCTTGACGCCGGCGGTGACTGTGTAGCCGCTCAGTTTCATCCCGTCTACATCAAAGACACCCGAAGCTGTTTTGGAGGACAGGCTGCTGGCACTGATCTTCCCTTTGGCACCCGACGAAATGGTGACCAGCTGATCTGCCATTTTGTCTGCGTTGGACACCGTTCCCTTCAAAGACAGGGTGCCGCCGTTGGGCAGGAAAACCTCCGCCCCGCCGTCGCTTACCATTCCAATGGCGGTGGATCGAGTCCCGCTTGCCGGCGTGGCCATACCGGCCACCTTACCGTCAGCAGTGAGCAGTAGGCTCACCTGACTGCCCACACTGAAGTCTTGCGCGGTATCCCAAGCGCTCTCCAACACGTCAAAGGTCTTCCCGAGGGTGGTCACGGTCTCGGGGGCCTTGGAAGAGGGTGATGCATCTTCCAGCACGCAGGTCAGGCGCAGATCGGAGACAATCAGGGTGTTGGACAGGCTGTCGTAGGTCACCACATCATAGGGTTTGATATTCGACAGGGAGATCGTCTGCCGGTTCTTCTGAATAGTAAAGTTGGTTGCGCCGCCGGTCAGCTTATAAAATGTAGCGGCGTTGGCCGAGCCGGTGACCACTACCGCACCGGCATCACTGGTCGCCATGCTGCCGCCGGCGTAGACGGCCACCACCTTGCCCCGTTCGGAGAACATGGTAATCTGACTGCCCGACTGCAGGGAACTATACGCGCTGACGTAGCTGTCTCCCTCCGTTTTGTCGGCAGTGTACACCGTGGTGCTGCTGGAAATGGTGTACTGGGTGCCGTTTGTTCCCTTCACATAGGTGGGCTGGGCATTTCCGGACAGGATGATGGTGGTGGCAACGCTGTCGTCGGGGACAAAGGTAACAATCTCCTGCTTGTCATTGGTCACCAATGCGCCCCGCAGACCCTGAAGGGCGGTTGCTTTCACATCCTCACTTTTGGGCAGATAAGTACCGTCGGAAGTACGGACCGCACCCTCGGCGCTTCCGTCGTCCGTATCCACGTCAACTGCCAGCAGCACCACGTCGTCTTCGGCGGTGCCCAGACTCTTGTAGTAGGCTTGCCCGTCCGCCGTCTTACAGGTCAGGGCATTGACAAAGAGCTGGGCCGCCTGGGCCCGCGTAATATTGTCGTAGGTTCCGGCAGACACCCCGTCGGTCAGCCCGATGGAGTCGGCCAGGTTCATGTAGCTCTGGGGCCACACCGCTCCCGCCTGCTCACTGGAATAACCCAGCACCCGAATCAGAATGGTGGCTGCCTGCCCCAGTGTAATTTTGGCATCCGGTTCAAATTTTCCGTTGCCCACGCCAGAAATCAGGGGGATTTCGTTCTCCCCATCCTTCACCGTCAGAGAGGCGGCCAGATTGATATAGCCCAATCCCCAGTGGCGGGCCGTGACATCGGAAAAGATGGTACGGGTGGCATGCAGGGGAACCAGGTCCCCCTTCTGCATAAATTTCACCACCATGGTGCAAAATTGGGCCCGGGTCAGATTGTTGCCCGGTTGAAACTGGTTCCCTCCGGTTCCGTCCACCACCCCCATCAGCCGAAGCACATCGGCGTTCATTGCCGTGGTGCTGTCGGACACATCCCCGAAGGAGGAGTCGGACGCTCCCACAGGCATAGCCAGCGCAACCACAAGAACCGCCGCCAGCAGCGCGGCAAACATTCGATTTGCTCTCATCACTCTCATTCTCCTTTCCTTATCCTTAATCCGCCCGCAGGGCCTCCACCGGCTGAAGACCGGAAGCCTTGATGGCGGGGTACATGCCGAAGATGACACCCAGCACCACCGAAAATACAAACGCCCCCACGGTAATAAAGGTGCTGGGCAGCATCATGGTCTCACCCAGCAGCAGTTTTCCTGCCACCAGAGTTCCCACATACCCAATTCCAATGCCGATGACCCCGCCGATGCTGCAGATAACGGCGGCTTCAATCAGGAACTGGGCGATGATGCTCTTGCGTTCCGCACCGATGGCCTTGCGGATTCCAATTTCGCGGGTGCGCTCGGTCACGGTAACCAGCATAATATTCATGATCCCGATGCCGCCCACCAGCAGGGAAATGCCGGCGATGGCGCCCAGCACCAGGGCCTGCATGTTGCTCTGGCTTTGAATATCCTCGGCATAGCTGTTGTCGCTTTGCACATAGTAATCGCCCGCATCCGAATAGCCCTGATCATTTTGGGGGAACAGTCCAGCCAAAAATGCATCCAGCCTGGTCATGGCTTCAACGGTAGCCGAAGCGCTCTTGGCCTTGACCACATAGCTGCTGATATTGCTGTTGTTGTTCATAGACCGGTTGAACGTATAGGGCAGGACAATAACATTGTCCATCTCCGGCCAATACTCGATATCCATGGACTCGTACCATCCCACCACCAGGAAAGGCTGCCCATTGAGGGTAATGGTCTCTCCCACCGGATCGGTGTAATCAAAGAGAGCCTCCTTGGCCCCATAGCCCAGGACACAGACGGCGTTGGTTTTTTCCACGTCCAGGTAAGACATCTCCCGCCCACCGGCCAGGGTATAGTTGTTGCACACCCCGTACTGGTCGGAGCCCAGCTTGATGTGCATCATGGATTCCCAGTCTATACTGCTTCCTCGCCCCATGTTGTCCCAATCGTTGACCGCAAGGGTTTTGGCCCCATACTGTATGGTGACCTTATCCCCAATCTCCAGGTCCGGGGTAATGCCCGCCACCAGATTGTTCATGGACAGGCAGAAGTCGTATAGCTTCTGGGAGGTCTCGTTGTTCATGTCGTAGTAGGAGTACGCGGAGACGTTGATCTTGTTGTCTCCCATCTTCTCAAAGTATTCCATGCTTTTCTTGTTCTGTCCCTGGACCACCGACACCATGATCACCACCGAGGCCACGCCGATAATAATGCCCAGCATGGTGAGGAAGGACCGGGTCTTTTTGCAGGAAATGGATTTAAAGGCCATTTTGAAGGCTTGCCATACATTCACGTCCAATCCACCTCCTGTTGGTGATCGGCGATGACCCTTCCATCGGACAGCCGCACCACCCGACGGGCCGTGGCGGCAATGTTGTCGTCGTGGGTAATCAGAAGTACCGTAGTACCCTCCCGGTACAGGCCGCGCAGAATTTCCAGCACATGGCGGCCCGTTTTGGAATCCAGAGCGCCGGTGGGTTCGTCCGCCATGATAATGGGCGGATGGGTCGCGATGGCGCGGGCAATGGCCACACGCTGCTGCTGACCGCCGGACATCTCGCCGGGGCGGTGGTGCGCCCGATCATCCATGGCGACCTTGGCCAAGGCCTCCATGGCGATGTCCTCCCGGTCCCAAACCGAGCTCCCCTGGTAAATCAGCGGCAGCGTCACGTTTTCCAGGGCATCCAGTTCCTGAATCAGGTTATAGCCCTGGAAGATAAATCCAATCTCCCGGTTCCGGATATGAGCCAACTCCCGGTCGGACAACGAGGTGACGTCGATGCCATCTAGAAAATACTCCCCGTAGGTAGGAATATCCAGGCAGCCCAGCACATTCATCAGCGTGGACTTTCCGGAACCGGACTGGCCCACAATGGCCACAAACTCCCCTTTGTCGATCTGGAGGGATACCCCGTCCAGCGCCCGGACCTCGCTTTCCTTGCCCTCGTTATAAATCTTATAAAGATTCCGAATATCTATGAGCATGTCGGCCCCCTTACCAGCTGCTGCCCTGGTCGGTGACCGTAAAGTTGACAAAGACCATGTCCCCCTCCTGAATGCCCGAGGTAATCTCCACATTTTGCGTGTCGGAGATACCGGTTTCCACGATGACGGGGTAGTACCCCTCCTCCTCAGAGGGGAACTGGGCCTCCTGGTCCGGCTCTACAACCGGCAGATCCAGCTCGGGCACATCGTCCGGGCGACTGTCCCGCTGAACAAACACCACTGACTGTCGATTCCCGTCCAGGTCGCTGACGTACTTCACCGAGCTGGTGGGCACCAGGATGCAGTTGTCGGACTCGCTGGTGACAAAGGAGTACTGCAGCCAGGCGCCGTCCATCAAAGATCCGTCAAAGTTGTCCACCGACAGGGTAACCGGGTAATTGGTCATGCCGCTTCCACTCTGAGCGCCCCCCATGTCGATGGCGGTGACCACACCCTGATAGACAGTTCCGTTCCAGTCCAAATCAACCATGTCTCCCGGCTTGATGAAGGAGATGTTCCGGTCGTCCACCGTGATGGTAACCAGCATGGTGGTGGTATTGGAAATGATGACCACCGTGTCGCCGCTTTTCACTTCCATACCCTCGGACAGGATGCAGGACGTCACGGTTCCGTCGATGGGGGCGACGGCATGAAAGTCATCCAAGGCTTCCACGGCGTCGTCCAGCGTGGCCTGTGCCTCGTCGATCTCATCCTGCTTGGCCCGGATGTCCGAGTCGATGGTGGAAGACCCTAAGTATAAAAGCGCCTCCCCGTCGGACACGTTGGCATAGTTCAGCAGCGTGCCCAGGCTGGTCACCGGTCCGGAGGCTTTGGTAACAATGGTGCGGATTTCATAAAATTCCGTTTTCCCGTTCTCATATGGATAAATCTCGGTACCGTCAGAGGCCTTCAGTACAGCCGAGGCATCCATGTCGGCAGTAAGCGTACCGGGGTTGTCAAACACAATGACTACCTCAAAGTGAACCGCCCCCTCGGGGGAGATATAGCTGACCTTGTTGATCTTTTCCACCGTGCCGCGGAAGGAACCCATCACGGCAGGGATCGACACATCCACCTGCTGCCCGACTTTGATGTCGTTTTCATAAGCATAGCTGAAATAAAGGGACAGCTTCAGCTTGCTGTCGTTGACCAGCTCGGCCACGGTGGTGCCTTTTGTCACATCCTCGTCGATGTCGAAGTCTGCCACCTTCTGCAGCTTACCGGCAAAGGGCGCCCGAACGGTCAGATTGGCCGCTTCCTCCTGAAGATCGGCCATGTCCTTATAGAGGTTCTCCACATTTTCCCGGGCGTCGGTCACCTCTTCCTCCGCCGCCTGGCTGTAAATGGTATACATGGGCTGTCCGGCAGTCACGGTCTGCCCGGCCGCAATCAGCACCTCCTGTACCGTACCGCTCTGGGTCAGCGTAATGGCCGCCGACTCCTTGGCATTTGCGGTGCCGCTGCCCGAAACCGTGCTTTGGATGGTCCCGATGGAGGCTGGCTGGGCAAAAATCTCGCCCTGCTCACCGTCACTGGAGTTCAGAAATTTGTACAAGGCAAATCCACCCCCTGCGAAAAGGACCAGAGCCACACCAAGCGCCACCAGACGCTTGACCATTTTCTTCTTCTGCGCTCCCTTCTTTTTCACGGGTGCCGGGGGCGGCACAGGAGTCTGGGTCTGCGGAGCTGTCAATTCTGCCATGATTTCATTTCCTCCTCCATGTATCCAACATTTTTTAGGCTCAAACAAGGGGACAGGCTTCCGCCCGTCCTCGGGTTCCATTATATGGTTTTTCCTCCCCTGCTTCAATTACAAGCCGATTACAAATCCTTAAGATTGTCTTAAGCGATCTGCACTTGGTTCGCGCTCTGGCCAAGGCTGTTTGATGGTCTGTTTGGTTAGACGCAATTTCCGCATAAATGTTACGCGCTCTCATCAAAAATTTTCCAGTGCCTTTTTTCAGCCACAATCATGCCGGGAACCTTTTCCGGTAAGCTTTGCTCCACCATGCTCTTTTTTCGGCACGCTTCCGCCTGTCAAAAAAGTCCTTTGGACTTTGTCGACAAGTGGAGCGCCGGGGCACGTGTTCCCCGGCGCTCGCCGCTTTCTTCCGATTAAATTTTTTCCATGTGGGCGGCGGCGGATTTCAGCATCAGCCGCTTTGTACCCACGCCGTCAAAGGCGATCTCCACCAGGGCATCTCCCCCCATCTTTTGGATGGATAGAATCATTCCCTGGCCAAAGGCGGTGTGCCGCACCATATCCCCCTTTTGAACCGCGGGCAGCGCTCCGGATGCGGCGGTTTGTCCCCCGGCCGCAGAAGACGG
>JBFWME010000100.1:0-3214 GCA_050251755.1 Lawsonibacter sp.
GTCTCGGACTATTTGAAGCTTCAGGAGCTGTATGAACAAAAGAACGCGCTGGAAGAGGAAATTCTAAAGCTGTACGGGACCTGGGAGTCGCTGGCCGCCCAGCTGGAGGAGGCCAGGGGATGAGAGAAACCAGCGAGGCGAGCAGCTACAAGGGCAAAAAACACTTTTCTTGGATTAAAATGATCCTGGGGCTTCTTCTGGCGGGAATCTTGGTCTTTTCCGCCTTGCTGGGAGCGGTAATTTCGGGCGGGCATGACTGCATCAGCGGAAATCCACAGATTATGGTGATTTTAGGCTGTCAAGTCAAGCCCTGGGGTCCCTCCATACTGCTTCAGGACCGATTGGACAAGGCGCTGGAGTATTTGGAGGATCACACGGATCTCACGGTGGTGGTCTCAGGAGGCCAGGGGCCGGACGAGCCGACCACCGAGGCCCAGGCGATGTATGACTACCTGGTGGCCAATGGGGTGGAGAAGGAGCGCATCGTAAAAGAAGAGGCCTCTCACAATACGTGGCAGAACCTCAACGAAACCTTTGCCCTGTTGAAACAGGATGGATACGGCGATCAGATGGGGCAGATTCTGGTGGTATCCAACGAGTTTCATTTGACTCGGGTCCGAATGCTCTTCAGCCGGGTTTGGGAGGGGACTGATACCTTGTCCACCCTGGCCGCCCCCACCAGCCATATGCCCTCCCGGCTGAAGATGTACGTTCGGGAGCCCGTGGCGTTGGTGAAATCCTTTGTGTTTGACCGGTAATCCCATCTGAATTCAACCCACAGGAGGTCCGCTATGCTGGACAAGCTTACCGCTATCGAAGCAAAATACAGCCAGATCGAGGCCCGCCTGGCGGCGCCCGAAACTTACGGCGACCCATCCCAGGTGGCCAAACTGAATAAAGAGCAGGCGGAACTTCAGCCTCTGGTCGAGACCTTTCGAACCTATCAGCGGACGCTGGAGGCGCGGGATCAGGCCAAGGAGCTGCTATCCGATCCGGAGATGAAGGAGTTGGCCCAGGAGGAGTATCAGCAGGCGCTGGACGACCTGGAGCGCCTGGAAGGGGAGTTGCAGATCCTTCTGCTTCCAAAGGACCCCAACGATGGCAAAAACGTCATTGTGGAGATCCGGGCGGGGGTGGGCGGCGAGGAGGCCGCGCTCTTTGCCCATTCGCTGTACCGCATGTACTCCATGTATGCCGAGTCCAACCGGTGGAGTACAGAGGTGGACTCGGTAAACGAGACAGAGCTTGGTGGGATCAAGGAAATTTCCTTTACAATCGAAGGGGACGGAGTCTACTCCAGACTGAAGTATGAAAGCGGCGTTCACCGGGTGCAGCGGGTACCGGAGACCGAGTCGGGAGGGCGCATTCACACCTCCACGGCCACGGTTGCGGTGCTGCCTGAGATGGAGGCGGTGGACGTATCCATTAACCCGGCCGATATCGAGATGCAGGTCTTTCGCTCCTCCGGCGCAGGGGGACAGCACGTGAATAAAACTTCCTCCGCCGTCCGGCTGATCCACAAGCCCACGGGAACTGTGGTGGAGTGCCAGCAGGAGCGTAGCCAGTTCCAGAATCGGGACAAGGCCATGCGAATTCTGGCCTCCCGTCTGTACGAGGCGGAGCAGGAGAAGATTTCCAGCGAGTATACGGCGGAGCGCCGCAGTCAGGTGGGATCCGGGATGCGCAACGAGCGCATCCGCACCTATAATTTTCCCCAGGGCCGTGTCACCGATCACCGTATTGGGCTGACCCTGTACCAAATCGACAGCGTCATGGACGGAAATCTCAATGAAATCATTGACGCCCTGGCCGCTGCCGACCAGGCGGAGCGGCTGAAAGCACAGTCTTAGGTGTGCATTCGGCTTGGACCAAGTGCTGTTCGGCATTCCACATTTCATTTTTTGAGAGGAGTCTACGCAATGGACCTTTATATTCATTATTGTACCCTGCCCGAGGGCAAGGCTCTGGCCGATATCGTCGAGGAGCTGAACGAGGTGCTGGAAGAGCACGGCTCGGTGTGCGGAGGCCAGGACGGGCGCCTGGACCTGTGCTTGGAGGACGAGAAGGTCAATCCGAAGTTTGCCCAAATGGCGGTGAAGGCATATCTTCAGCGCGTAGGGTTTGCCAAGGACACCCAGATTGAAATCGGCGGCATGGAAATTGGCATCTACGAATGAGAAAGGAACTTCCATGGTTCGGTATGTAATTTTTGATTTGGATGGGACCATTTTGAATACCATTGATGATCTGGCGGACGCGGGAAACTGGGTGTGCCGAAACCACGGCTGGCCCGTCCACACCATGGAGGAGTATAAGGGCTATGTGGGCAACGGAATGGCAAAGCTGGCGGCCAGGTTTGCTCCGGAAGATTGGCGGACTCCGGAAGGAGTGCAGGCGGTTTTGGACGAATTTATGCCCTATTACGATGCCCACAAGGCGGACAAAACCGCGCCTTATGACGGGATGCCCCAAGTGCTGGCCACGTTGAAAGAGGCTGGTATTTCCATGGCAGTTTTGACCAACAAGGCCGACCAGATGGCTAGTCCGGTGGTGGAAGGCTACTACCCTGGGGTATTTCCTATTGTGCAGGGGGCGCTGCCTGAATTCCCAACGAAGCCGGATCCCACTCTGCTGCATAGACTGATGAAGCACATGGGAGCCAGGACGGAGGATACCCTGTTTGTAGGGGACAGCAACGTGGACATCCGGACGGCCAAAAACGGCGGACTGGTCAGCTGTGGGGTTCTGTGGGGCTTTCGCAGCCGCCGGGAACTGGAAACGGAAGGGGCCGACTATATCGTTGAGACCCCGACGGAGCTGGCCGAGCTGATTTTGCAACATGCGGCACCGACCGAATAAAAGCCGGGATTTAGAAAAGAACGCAGACAAAGGAGGTCAGAACGTGAAGACACAATATCTGACCGAACAGGAGATCGACCAGGCCGCGGCCATCTTAACCCATGGCGGCCTGGTGGGGATTCCCACCGAAACGGTGTATGGGCTGGGTGCTAACGGTCTGGATCCGGAGGCGGTGTCCCATATTTTTCAGGCCAAGGGCCGTCCCCAGGACAACCCTCTGATTTTGCACATTCCCCAGGCGTCTTGGCTGGAGCGGTATTGTCGGGATATTCCGGCGGCCGCCTGGGCCTTGGCCGAGGCGTTTTGGCCCGGGCCTATGACCATGATTTTGCCCCGGAAGGACATTGTACCCGAC
>JBFWME010000100.1:3314-6155 GCA_050251755.1 Lawsonibacter sp.
CGGGGCGGCCAAGCGGGGCTTCTTGCCCGAGGAGAGCGAGGCCCTGGCCTGGCGGAACAGGGAGGAAAAAAGCGATGATTGTCATCGGAATTACCGGCCCCACCGGGGCTGGCAAGACGACGGCCCTGAACGAGCTGAAAACGCTGGGCGGCTGCATTTTGGATGCCGACGCTATTTACCACCAGCTGCTGGAAGGGGATTCTGCTTTACGGGTTGAAATCCAATCCCGTTTTGGCTCTATGACGGATGAGGCAGGCAGGTTTGACCGGAAAAAGCTTGGGGCGGTGGTGTTCCGGGATCCGGGAGCCTTGGCCGACCTGAATGCCATCACCCACCGCTACATGGAAGATGAAATCAGAAATCGGCTGGCCCAAGCCGGACAGGCGGGTTACCAAGCCGCGGCCATCGACGCCATTCGCCTGTTTGAAAGTGGAGCGGCGGACCTGTGCGATGCCACCGTGGCCATTACGGCCCCATCCGAAACCCGTGTCCGAAGGATTATGGCGCGGGAGGGCATTTCAGAGGAATATGCCCGTGCCAGAGTGGCCGCCCAGCAGTCTGATCTTTTTTACAACGAAAAATGCGACTATATCCTGGTCAATGACTGCGCGGACCGGGAGGAATTTGGGGCCCGGGCAAGGGCCCTATTTGAATTGATTTTACAAAGCGGCAAACAATAATCTGCAAAAGGAGGTTTTTACAATGGAAGAACGAAACGAATCCAGTCGGGGAGAAAAGCTGCGCAAGGCGCTGATGGTTCAAAAAAAGAATGGCTATGACCGTCTGGAGCGGGGAGACCTGGAGGCGATGGAGGCCTACTGCACCGGATATAAGCAGTTTTTGGACGCGGGAAAGACCGAGCGGGAGTGTGTAGATCGCACCATCGCCTTGGCGGAGGCCGCCGGATTCCGCCCCTACATCCGAGGGATGGAGCTGAAAACAGGGGATAAAGTGTATCTGACAAACCGGGGCAAAGCCATCATGCTGGCAGTCATGGGCCGCAAGAGCCTGTCGGAGGGCGTGAACATTGGGGCCGCTCACATTGACTCTCCCCGCCTGGATTTAAAACAGAACCCCCTCTATGAAAGCGATGAGCTGGCATTTCTGAAAACCCACTACTACGGTGGAATCCGTAAGTATCAGTGGGTGACGATTCCCCTGGAGCTCCACGGCGTGGTGGCTCTCAAGAGCGGCCAGACTGTCCGGGTTTCCGTGGGCAACGGGGAGGGAGACCCTCTGTTTACCATCGACGACCTGCTGCCCCATCTGGGTTCGGAGCAGGCCAAGAAACCCATGGGGGAGGCGATCCCCGGCGAAAATCTGAATCTACTGGTGGGCAGCCGCCCCCTGGCCGATGACGAGGGGAGCGACCGGGTGAAGCTCTCCATTTTGGAACTGCTCAACCGAAAGTACGGCATCGTGGAGGAGGACTTCATTTCCGCCGAGCTGTGTGCGGTCCCTGCGTTTTCCGCCAGCGATATCGGCTTTGACCGCTCCCTGATCGGGGCTTACGGCCATGATGACCGGGTGTGCGCCTATGCCGCTTTGGCGGCCATGCTCCAGCTGAACACGCCGGAGCGCACTGCGGTGTGCATGCTGGCCGACAAGGAGGAGATCGGTTCCGAAGGGGTGTCCGGCATGAAGTCCGCTGCGTTTGACGCCTTTATGGCCGACCTTTGTGCCGGCCAGGGTGTGTTGCCGCGCATCTGCTACGAGAAATCGTTCTGCCTGTCTGCCGACGTGACGGCGGCCTATGATCCCAATTTTGCCGATGTGTATGAGAAGCGCAACAGCGCCTTTGTCAACTATGGTATGGGGCTGTGCAAATACACCGGGGCCCGGGGCAAGTCAGGGGCTTCTGATGCTTCCGCCGAACTGGTGGCCTATGCCCGGCGTGTGCTGGACAATGCCGGCGTGGCCTGGCAGATGGCGGAGTTGGGTAAGGTGGATGCTGGAGGCGGCGGTACAGTGGCCGCCTATATGGCCCAGCGGAATATCGACACGCTGGATGCCGGTGTTCCGGTTTTGTCCATGCACGCGCCGTTTGAAACGGTGGGCAAGCTGGACTGCTATATGACCTTCAAGGGAATGAAGGCTGTCTTTGAGGCGGTGTGAGCCACCTGAGGCGTGGTAATTTTGGTATGGCATGTGATTGTCATTGCTTAAAAAACTGAGGGATCGCCCTAGGGCGATCCCAGCCTGTCGAAAAAGTCCTTTGGACTTTTTCGACAGGCTGAAACAAATCTCATAACTCTCTAAAAAAGTTATGAGATTTGTATTGATTAAACAGGAAAGGGAACCCTGACGGTTCCCTTTCCAATTATCCCTCCGTCCGAACCCTTCGGATTGAGGTTTTTTTGACAGTCTGGGACCGCCCTAGGGCGGTCCCTCAACTTTTTAATAAAGTGCGTATACTTGAAAGCTGCAGTCGGCCCAAAACATGTCTAAGGCACGTTTTCCGCAATCACTGCAATCACATTAGGTGGTCTCTGTATAAATTTAGTTTAATTTTTGCTCCAATTTCCAGACTCTGATTGCCAAAACCAAACAAACCGCGGCGGTAACGGCCTTCACCAACGGCCAGAACCATACTGGCAGCCAGGAACTGGGGGTGGAAATCAGAATGGCGGTGGGTCCGTCTGCGTAGCCAATCAGTCCGGTGGTTTGGGACGCCACACCGAAGCGGATCAACATGCCTAAGAATCCAAGGGGCTGGAGAGCGAAAACAACGCCAACGACGACGAGCATCCATCTCAGAAGGCGCAGATACCGACGGGCGGTGATGCTTTTGGACTGGTCCATGGCCTGAGAAATGACGGTCCCTGCTTCGCCCATAGTCAG
>JBFWME010000101.1:0-6123 GCA_050251755.1 Lawsonibacter sp.
CAGGACGGCTTCCAAAAACAGGAGCAGGCCCAACGGTATTATGAGAAAAGTGGTAAAACGGGTTACTCGGTTCATGGATCCGAGCAGTTCGGATGATATCCGTTTCGCTTTTTTCGCTTCCTCGGTCAGTTTCACCGCATAATTTTCGCGGCCCACATGGGTTACCTTTGCGTAGCATTTGCCTGAAATGACAAAGCTCCCTGAATAAAGCGCACTGCCATGGGCTTTTAAGACGGCGTCACTCTCTCCGGTCAGCAGCGATTCATTGACTTCCACTATGCCGTCGAGCACAATCCCGTCGTTACAGATCTGCTGGCCGCTTTCCAATATCATGACATCGTCTTTAACAATATCATCTGTTTCAATAACAATCGCTTTATCGTCTCTCAACACTTTCGCCTTGGGTCGATTTAAGACGGACAGCTCGTCCACAAGTTTTTTGGCTTTTAGTTCCTGAGCAATTCCGATCACGATATTGGCCATGATAATGATAATAAAAGCCATATTGGAATAGGCACCGACAGCAAAAAGCAATGCCGCAATGATAAAGTTGAGCAAATTAAATAATGTAAATAGGTTTTCTTTAAATATCTGCGCTTTGGTTTTTGTAATAGAACCGGTTTTATTTCCCGATTCTCCGTGTGATTGTCGCTCCGTTACTTCCTGCGCAGACAAACCCTGTATTGGCGCCTCCATGCTTTGCCTCCATTCATGAAAAGACCTGCTTTCTGATTCATTAACCATATCATCTAAAAATAAACTGCAGTCAAATTGAAGTTAAACTCTCCATAAACTGCATAAAAAAGCGGTTTCGCCGATTTGACAAAACCGCTTTTTTATGCAATATAAAATAAAGTGCAAAGCAATTTTTACATTGTTTATGCAGGGTTTAAGACCAACCGAAAATTTTGTGCTATACTTTAGCATATATCAGCAAAGGGGGCGTCCTGTATGAAAATAAAAGCCCTGCTTACAAAAAATATAACCATCAAAAAGAGGCTTGTGATATCCAATATCCTAATGATTCTCGTGCCGGTGGTGATCACCGCGTTCATCGGGCTTGTGTGCGTGGGTATCATCTGGTTTTCCGTCCGGTATGGGACAGGACTCGGCTTTGAGGACAGCGAAGACTTTTATAAGGCCAGCCGGAGCGTCTCGATGATTGTCGAGAAATCACTGGAGGAAGGAACGCGCGCGAACATTACGGAGAATCTGGCGGGAATCAGCGGCTTGCTTGACAAAAGCGCCATGGCGCTGTCGGTGGAGTCCTCCGGTGAAAACCTCTATCAATATGGTCACACAACCGAGTCGGACGGAGCACTGCTGGAAGCGGTGGCTGCATTGGGTGGAGAAGGTTTCGTTTCCAACGGAAGCCGGGAGCTGTATGTCCATCAGTCCGATATTGACGGCATCGTTTACCGCATCTCCATTTTTTCCAGTCCCTCGGAGCTGTCCTATAGCTCCTTGAAGATAGCCCTTACGTTGTCGGCCATCGTATTAATATTCGCCGTCTTTATCTCCATCCTGCTCACAAACCGATTTCTGACCAAATTCGTGTTCCAGAAAATTGAGCAGCCGCTGGATATTCTGGCGGATGGCGTCAGACAAATCAGCGAGGGGAATCTGGAGCACCGCATTGACTATAAGCGCGAAGATGAATTCTCGCCCGTGTGTGCTGATTTCAATGAAATGGCCGCACGTCTCAAGGCTTCGGAGGAGCGGACACAACAGCATGAACAAAGCCGTAAGGAGCTGCTTGTGGGCGTCTCCCATGACCTGCGCAGCCCGCTGACCTCCATCCGCGCCTATGTGGAGGGGCTTTTGGATGGCGTCGCCAAAACACCGGAGGCCCAAAGAGGATATCTGGAAACCATAAAAGGCAAGGCCGAGGACATCGACCGGATGTTGGCCAAGATCTTCCTATTCTCCAAAATGGAGCTGGGCGAGTACCCGGACAATCCAGAGCTTCTGCGGCTTGACGACGAGGTGCGGCAGCTTATACGGGCAGTAGGCGCGGAATACGAGGAAAAAGGACTGCTTCTCTCTACCGGTAGCCTTGTGCCGGCAGCCGTGTCGGCCGACCCAGAGCAGCTCCGGCGTGTGCTGGTAAACATTATGGAGAACAGCGTGAAGTACAAGACAAAGGACATGGGAATCCTGACTATTTCCCTGCGGGAGGAAAACGGCGGGTACCGCCTGTCCCTTTGCGACGACGGTCCCGGCGTTCCAGAGGATGCGCTGCCCCATCTGTTCGAGGTGTTTTATCGCAGCGATCCGTCCCGGCAGAACCCCAATCGCGGCAGTGGCCTCGGGCTTGCCATCACCGCCAACGCGATACAGCGTATGAAAGGAACGATTGAGGCAAAGACCGGCGAGAACGGCGGCCTGGAGATTGTGATTTGCCTGCCGAAAGCGGAGGGATAAGCATGGAGAGAATACTGATTATCGAAGATGACGCGGCAATCGCCGCCATTGAGCGGGATTACCTTGTGATTGATCATTTTGAGGTGGAGATCGCACCGGATGGAAAAAGCGGCATGGAAAAAGCGTTACAGGGTGGCTTTGATTTGCTCCTGTTGGATCTAATGCTCCCCGGTATAGATGGCTTTACCGTCTGCCGCGAGTTGCGGGAGGCGCTGGACATTCCGATTCTGATGGTCACGGCGCGTCGGGAGGATATCGATAAGATACGCGGACTTGGACTGGGCGCGGATGATTATATTGAAAAGCCCTTTTCGCCAAGTGTGATGGTGGCCCGAGTCAAAGCTCATCTGGCGCGGTATTCCCGACTGAAGCAGACAGGCAAAACTGCACCAACGCGGCAAATCAGCATGGGTAATATCCGCATAAACACCGATACTCATCGGGTTTATGTGAAAGAAACGGAAATTGATCTGAAAAATAAGGAATACGAACTGCTGTTGTTTTTGGCAATCAACGTGGATGTGGTGTTCAGCCGCGAAATGCTCTACGAGCGCATTTGGGGGATGGACGCCATGGGCGACAATGCCACTGTTGCTGTCCATATCAACCGCCTACGGGACAAAATAGAAGAGGACCCGAGCAATCCGCGTTATATTCAGACGGTCCGGGGAGCGGGCTACCGGCTTAAGGCTTAATTGATATATTTTATCTACAGTTTAACTCTATTACAGATGTAGTTTAATCCACTTGCTTATACTGGGTTCATACCAGACGGCAAGTGGATTTTTTTAATTATGAGGTTTATTAAATATGGAAACAAAAAGTCATGTGCTTTTGGCCAAATATTTGCTGAAGCAGATCCCAGACTTTGACTCAGCAATATATCAAAAGGTATTTATTTTGGGGTGTATCGAGCCGGATTTCAATATGTTCTCCTATCTGAAAGGTTCTTTGAAATGTCAAAGGTTCAGAGGACACAATTACAATAGCTCAAGCAATTACACCGCACATATTCTGGAAAAGCTGCAAGGCAAAAGATATTGGGGTTTGAGGGAGTACTACCGGCTCGGGAAATTGATGCACTATCTCTCGGATGCCTTCACTTATCCGCATAACGATAACTTTTCGGGAACTCTTTGGGAACACCGGGTATATGAGGCTCGGCTGCATCCGTGTTTTGCGGCTTGCCTAAAACAATGCAGTAAAGAGAATACAAAAGATTACCCCGAGGATGTTAGAGGATATATCGGTGAATTTCACAGGCAATATACGAGAGCATCTGGAGATGTAAATAACGACGCTAAGTTTATCACGCAGGCTACGAGTCGGGTAATGCGGGCTTTGGCGTACGGCTTAACGCCGGTATGCCCGGTATGCCATGAACAATGTGAGGTGCCTTATGAAAATTCTAATTACAACAGACTGGTACGCACCGATTATTAACGGGGTTGTGACGTCTGTATTGAACCTGCGAAGAGAACTCTTGCTGCGCGGACACGACGTCCGCGTTCTGACCCTGTCGCAGACCACACTCTCCTTCGAGTCGGACGGTGTTACCTATATCGGATCTGTGGGGGCGGGAAAGATCTACCCCGGCGCCAGAATAAAGACTGCTTTTTTCAGCAGCTTTGTGCAGGACTTGATAGACTGGCAGCCCGACGTCATCCATTCTCAATGCGAATTCTCCACATTCTTTATCGCACGTAAAATCGCAAAAAAGTTGGATATTCCAATGATCCATACCTATCATACGGTCTATGAGGATTATACCCATTATTTTTCGCCCAGCAAAAAGTGGGGGCGCTTCATGGTCGCGTCCCTATCACGCTGGGTGATTGGACCGACCGCCTGTGTGATCGCACCTACCGAAAAGGTACGGGCAATTTTAAACGGCTATGGAATCGACAGGGACATTCATGTGATTCCCACCGGCATCGACCTAAGCCGGTTTACGCAAGCGCCCGCGCCGGAAAGACGGCGTGCCATAAAAAAACAGCTCGGCATACCAGAGGAAAACCGCGTCCTGCTCTATGTAGGCCGCCTTGCAAAAGAGAAGAATCTGGAAGAGCTGCTCCGGTACCACGCAAAACGGAACATGCAATTCCTCACGTTTCTGATCGTCGGCGACGGCCCTCACCGCGATGCGCTGGAACAAATGGTGTCGGAGCTTGGTATCCGGGACTCCGTGCGGTTTGCCGGGATGATTCCGCCGGAAGAGATCGGAGAATATTATCATATCGGCGACCTGTTCGTCAGTGCCTCCGTCAGCGAAACCCAGGGACTTACATACATCGAGGCCCTGGCCTCCGGCCTGCCAACACTCTGCCGCAGGGATGAGTGCCTGGACGGCGTTGTTTTAAGCGGATACAACGGCTGGCAGTACGAAAATGAGCGGGATTATCTGGAGAAGCTGGACAGCTTCTTCACCCGCGCAGAAATGCGGAAAACCATGCGGAAAAATGCGGCCGCGTTCGCGCGGAAAAGGTTTTCATCGACCGTGTTCGCGGAAAAGGCGGAACGCGTCTATCTTGATGTTCTTGGCGAATCGTCCGTAAATGAGAGGTCGGCCTGTTCGGGGGTGATTTCATGCCGATGAACCTGGCAAGGAAAACCATTAGTGTCTGCTCGGCCCTCAGCCTGATCGCCTGCATTGTTTTTTCGGTTTACGCCATTAACAGGCAGCTGTTTACATCGCAGGAGGCTCTGCAGGCATACATTGCCGGGTTTGGCGCGATGGGAGTCCTGGTGTTTATCACTTTTCAGGCAGTTCAGGTGGTTATCCCCATCCTTCCGGGCGGGCTCGGCTGCCTGGCGGGAGTCCTGCTTTTTGGGCCGTGGACAGGCTTTCTTTACAATTATATAGGGATTTGCGCCGGTTCTCTCGCGGCGTTCGCCATTTCCAGAAACTGCGGGAAGCCCATTCTATATGCCATTTTTAACGAGAAGACCATTGCAAAATACGAAGCGTGGACAGGTAGCGAGAGTAAATTTGCAAAGTGGTTCGCCATTGCCATCTTTCTTCCGGTAGCTCCAGATGATTTTCTATGTTATCTGGCGGGCACCACACAGATGAGCTGGCGGAAATTCACAGCAATTATTCTGCTGGGCAAACCTGCCGCCATCGCTCTTTACAGCTTGGGGCTGAATCTGATTTTGCAGCAGATCGTATCGCTGCTGCGGTAGGAAAGGAGTTTTTTATGCGGATCACTTTATATTCCGGCTGCCTGCGGCTGGTGCGGAAAAGCGGTGTGGGACAAGCCGTCCTCCACCAGAAAGCTATGCTGGAGCGAGCCGGCGTTGAAACCACGGACAAATGGGCAAAAGACTCGTCGGCCGTACATATCAACACTGTATTCCCCGACTCGCCGGTGGCGGCCTGGCTGGCACGCCGCCGGCACAGAAAGGTCGTCTATTACGGGCATTCCACGATGGAGGACTTCAGAAATTCCTTTAAGGGCTCCAATGTATTCGCGCCTCTGTTTAAACGCTGGATTATCCATTGCTACGGGCTCGGCGATGTCGTCATCACACCCACGCCCTATTCAAAAAGGCTGCTGGAAAGCTACGGGATCAAAAAACCGATCTACAGTCTTTCCAACGGGGTCGATACGGGTTTCTTCGCGCCCAGCCCGGAGCATCGCGCCGCATTCCGGGTAAAGTACGGGCTTCGCCCGGAGGATAAAGCCGTTATCTCCGTGG
>JBFWME010000102.1:0-6119 GCA_050251755.1 Lawsonibacter sp.
GCCTCCTCCCGGCTCTCTCCCATGGCACGGCGGATTTTGATATACTCCACCAGAATAATCGAGGCATTCACCACCGTACCGGCCAGCATAATGATGGCAACCAGAGAGACAACGGACAGATCCCGTCCCGTCAGCGGCAGGGCAAACAGCGCCCCGGTAAATGCAACCGGCAGAATCAGCATGACGATGACCGGCATTGCAAACGACTCAAACTGGGCGGCCAGAACAAAGTACACCAACCCAAGCGCGACCACCAGGGCCAGCAGCAGGTCCCCGAAGCTATCCATCATATCCGTGTAGCTGCCGGTAATCTCAGCGGTGTACCCCCCCGGCATGGTGTATTCGCTCAAAATGGAATTGATCTGTTTGGTAATGGCAGTGGTATTGCCGCTGATGGTATCTCCGGACACGGTCACCTGGCGGGACTGGTTGGAGCGCGAAATGCTTTGAGGGGCCTGCTCCACCACCACGTCCGCCACAGAGGACAGGGGAACTGTACCGCCGTAAGAGGAGGCAACTGCCATGGAGCGCAGCGCATCCAGGCTGGTGGATGCCGCCTCGTCACCCCGTACGACGACGTCCAGTTCCTTGTTGTCGATGGTAACTTTTGTGGCCGTGGTTCCGGTAAGCTCAGCACGGACGGCGGCCCCCACGGAAGCAGCGGTAATTCCGTACTGGGCGGCAGCCTCTCGTTTCATCACCACCTTGACCTGCGGAACTTTCTCCGACTGCGAACTGCTCACATCCACCGCATCGGGCAGCTGGGAGATCCGGTCCACCAGGTCGTCGGCAATCATACCCAAGGTCTCATAGTCTTCTCCGGTGATCTTCACGCTGATATCATCGGTGCTCCCCATGCTCATGGTCTCGGATGCAGTCACTGTGATCTCACAGCCCGCAACATCTTGGAGTGCGGGGCGCAGATCGTTGACCACGTCAAAGCTGCTGCGCACGCGCTCGCTCTTGGACACCAGATTCAACTGCATGGTCACCGACTCATTCTGGGCAACGTAGTAAATCTCTTTTAGCTCCGGGCACTCCCGTTGGGCGATGGCTGCCACCTGATCGGCAATGGCGGAGGACTCCTCCATGCTGGATCCGATGGGCATGCTAACGTTGATTGAAACTTCACCCTGATCCATATCGGGGATCAGCACCATTTTTGTGGAGCTCAGGGCAGCGGCGAACACCGCTACCAGAGCCACCGACACCAGCATCCCAATTTTCAGGTGACGGACAAAATAGTTCAGCAGCCGCAGGTAAGCCCGGTTCAGCCCGCTGATCCAGCCTCCAATACGGGCGGCCAGGGCATTTGGTCTTTTCTGTCTCTTTTTCTCCTGCCGTCGGCGGACCTTCTCCTCATCCAACATAAAGTAGCACAGCAGCGGGACCAGCGTCAAAGCGATGATCAGAGACGCACCAATCAGGGATGCAATGGTCAGGCAGAAATCCCGGAACATCATTCCGGCCAGACCCGTGGTCAGTCCCAGAGGAACGAATACAGCCAACGTCGTCAGGGTCGAGGCCACTACAGAGGAGGTAACCTCTTTGGTGCCCTCCACACAGGCCTCCATCCGGCTGTGCCCCTCGGCAAAGAATCGGTAGATGTTCTCCAATACCACGATGGAGTTGTCCACGATCATACCAACACCCATGGCAATTCCGCCCAGGCTCATCATGTTCAAGGTCAGATCCATGGTGTTCATCAGGACAAAGACGGATAAAATACACACCGGCATAGAAATTATGATGGTCATGGTCGCGCCGCCCCGGCGCAGGAACAGAAACACCACCACGGCAGCCAGCAGCATTCCCTGAACAATGTTCTGGAACGCAGCATTCACGGATCGGTTGATATAATCGCTGGCCAAATAGGGCAGCGCATATCGGACATCCGGGTTCTTTGCGCTCAGTTCCTCCAGACGGTCAACCACATCGTTGGAAACCGATACCTCGTTGGCGGAAGACTGTTTTGAGATCTGAAGCAAAACACAGGGTGTATCTCCCACCTTGACGATCGCGTCCGGATCGTCCGTCTCCAGCTGCACATTGGCCACCTCGGACAGACGGACGGAGCCGCCGGTGGGGAGGGTCAGCAGCATATTCGCCACATCCTCCACCGACCGGAACTTGGCGTCGGTAGACACCGTCAGGGTCTTCACCCCGTTGTCCAGTTTGCCCCCCGGATAGAGCAAATTCTGTCCCGCCAGGAACTGGGAGATGTATGCGTTGGACAGCCCCAGGCCGGCGGCCCGGGTCGGATCGATCTCTACGGCAACCTGCTGCTTCACGCCGCCGCTGATGGTCACCTGGGCCACACCGTCGATGCGCTCCAGCGCCGGTCCTACCACATCCTCCGCCAGACTCTGGAGTTCACCCAGGTCATCCCCCATCAGGGCCACCATGGCCGCGGGCATCAGTTCATTGATGTTGATGTTTACAATGACCGGGTCCATGGCGTCCTCAGGCAGCGTCACCCGGTTAAACTGCTCCCGCAGCTTGGTGGCGGCCATATCCAGGTTGGTGCCCTCCACATAGGTGATCTGGAGCTGACTCATGCTGTCGGACGAGGTGGAATCCACTTTATCCACACCGGGCACCGACAATATGGCGCTTTCCAACGGCCGGGTCACCAGCTCCTCAATGTCGCTTGGGGTTGCGCCGCTGTAGTAGCAGGTAACGATAGCCATGGGCGCTTCCATGTCCGGCATCAGGGCCATCTGAAGCTGGGTGCCAAATACAACGCCGAAAATCACAATCAGGATTATGGCCAGCAGCGTGGCAACCTTATGCTTGATGCAAAATTTCGCTATACTCATCTGACATCAGCCCTCCTGGCCGACAACTCGGACCGCATCGCCGTCCCCAAGGTATGCCTGGCCAACCGTCACCAGCTGCTGTCCCGCAGACAGGCCCGATATCACCTCGGTCACTCCGTTTCCGGTCAGGCCGGTGGTCACCTCAATGTACTTGGCGGTGTCTCCCTCCACCACATACACGTATTGCGTGTCTCCGCTGGTCAAAATCGCCTCGGTTGGCACCACGATGGTGTCGGCAGAGGTATCTGTCCGGAATGTAACGTCTGCAAACATGCCGGACAGCAGGCCGCTTACTTCTGCGGGAACGGAAACGGTTACGGTATACAGCTTGGTCTGGGCGTTGGCCGCCTGCTCCACCGATCGGATTGAGCCGGTAAAGGTCTTTTCCACCGCGCTGACGGATACGTCCACCTCGTCGCCGATGGACAGCTTCGGCACCAGCGCCTCGGATACCGAGACCGTGACCTTCATCTGATCGACCCCGTCAATCACAGCCACCGGCATGGACGGAGAAACAAAACTGTCCTCCACCGCGCTCAAAGAGACCAGGGTACCGGAAATCGGGGCCACCACGTTCCCCTTTGCGTCTACATTCTCCAGCACCGTGGACAGCTGCTCCACGTTGGATTTGTAGCTCTGCATCCCCGCCTCCAGCTGGGACAGGGCGGAGTCCCGCTGGCTCTTTGCGGACAGCAACGTCAGCTCCGCAGCGTCGATCTCAGCCTGAGAGGCGGCGCCGATCTCAAACAGCGCCTTCAAATCGCTTACATTCTTTTCGTATAAAGCGATCTGTTTGTCGAAGACATCGGCCTGATTCTGGTAGCTCTCAACCGCTGAGCTGTAACTGATCTTGGCCGCGGAGTAGGACGCCAAGGTGCTGTCCAGATCCAGCGTGCACAGTTTGTCGCCGGCCTGGATGATGTCGCCGGCCTCTACGTAAACGGCGGTACACTTGGCGCTGGCGGATACGAAGACAGAACTTTCGTTGTCCGACACCACTTTGCCGGACACCTTGTTTTCCGTCGAGATGGTGCCGGAGACGACCTCCTGCACCTGAACCGCAACCCCGGCGGCGGTGTCCTCTGAGCCGGAGCTGGAGCTGGAATCCCCCTTGCTCCCGCAGGCAGAGATTGAAAGCATCAGCGCGGCCGCCAAAGAACAAAATAGAATGCGTTTCCCAGACATATATAGGTCCTCCTGTTAATTTACAATGCCGTAGTCCACCGCCCAGCGGTAGTTGTTGTATGCAGAAAACAGATCAATTTCAGCGCTGTTCACCTTATCCTGAGCTGCGCTCACCTCGTCGGCAGCATCCAGGAGTTTGTTCTGGGAAATGGCCCCCTGTTCAAACTTCAGCTGCATCGCGGAATAATTGTCCTGTTCACAAGCCAAGGCAGTTTTGGCGGCCGCAAGCACCTGCTGATCATCCTTCACCTGGAGATACAACGTTCGAAAACTGTTTTCAAAGCCTTGCACCGCGGCGTTATAGGTATATTGGGCTGCCTGCCAGGTATGCTGGGCAGCTACGTACTGGTACTTTTTTTCGTTATAATTATACTCTTTCCCCGCGTCCTTAAAATCCTCCTGAGCGTCATCCAGCGTACGCTTGGCGGCAAAAAGGGTGTAGCTGGCCTCCTTGGCGGCAGTCAGATCCGCCTCCAAATCCATGGACTTCAGGTCTTCTTCGGTGACCTGGGGCAGCGGCTGAAGCTGAATGCTCCCGGACAGCTCGGCGCCGATCATCTGCTCCAGCTGGATCTTGTAGTTGGCAATGTTCATTTCCAGGGTCTGCTGCCCGCTGACCAGAGCGGTCCGTCCCGCCTTGGTCTGTTCCAGAGTAAGCGCGGAAATTTGCCCCAGGCTGTAGCGCAGCTCCAGCTCCTGAATGGTACGATCCAGCGCAGCCAGGGAGCGGTCCATCGTCTGGTCATTCTCTTCCAGCTCCGTCAGCGCGACATACAGGGACTCCGACGCCATCACCACCTGATTCTGAGCGTTTCTCAGTTGACGGGTGACCGCAGCGTAGTCCTCCTGAATTTTGCCATCTTTCAGATCGTCAAAGGTATCCCGCAAGGCATCATAGCTCTGCTGGAGGGAGGCGGCCGCCACGGCGCCGAGCCCAGGAATGGATGTAGTCAGATCCCACTGCTGATTTGCAATTTCATTGATCTGTTTGCGGACATCCTCGGTCATTTTATCATAGTCGGTAACTTCCACCGAGGCGATGGCCTCCTCCAGTGCCAAGAGATTAAAATTGTTTTCCCGAACCCGACTGTCCAGATTGGGAAAGGAAATGGTTCCCACCGGGTCAGGGGTAAGTTCCGCAGAGGCATCTGCGGTCTCTTCCTCGCTCGCCCCATTTGTCTGTTCTTCTTCCGAAAGGGCAGCATATGTAGCGTCTGCGGTTCCTGTCCCGTCGGCTTGCTGACTCACGGCCAGGTCTTGGGATACGCGAGTCTGGCCCGGTTCATCCGGATCTGCCGCAAAGACGGACATCCCGCACAGAGTCAAAGCCACAGCGGCCGCCAAAAGTACCCCCGCGCTTTTTCTATTTAACATACGTTCCTCCTTATTGCATCGATATATCTCTCATTCTTCCTCACAGGATAAACTGCCATGCCGAATGATCTCAATTCTGGCCTGCAGCATGTTCCTCTGGCGTTTCCATTGTTCCGGATCCCGCAGCGTCTCCATAATGGCATAAGCCAATGGTGCCACTGTGAGAAAAAACACATGATCTATGAACTCTCGATTTTTTTCTCGGAACCCTGTCAGCTTTACCTGCTCCAAAAATCGTTCCGGCAACAGACCGGGTTCTTCCGCAAGAAAATGCTGAAAATCCATTCCCTGGTTTAGACGCACAACTTGGATAAAGCGCGCTAAGACAGGATCCGGACTTCCTTGTCGGCTAATAAACCGATCAAAGACACGAATCGGAACTTTAAATAGATCCCCTCCTACGTCCCACAGCGCATCCTGAAAAATATTGAAAAAATATTCCCGTATTTCGCCCTGGAGATACCAAAACAGCTCCTTTTTATCCTCGAAATACTGATAAAAACTCCCCCGCGGAATGTGAGCATTGTGGATAATCTGATTGATGGATGCATCTGAATAGCTGGTCCGCGAAAATTCTTCCCACGCGGCATCCAGCAGACGCTGTCTTTTTTCCTCCGGCAGCCGGAAAAAAGTGCTGGTCGGCATATGATTTCCTCCATTTGTGACAATCTGTCATGAATTATACGTGCGCCATATCTCTCTGTCAACTGTATTTTTGTTAAAGTTCCATTAAAAAGGAAT
>JBFWME010000103.1:0-5720 GCA_050251755.1 Lawsonibacter sp.
ATGGAGGACATTCTCGCTCAGCCCGAGCTGGAGTTGCTTGCCATCTCCAAGGAGGCCGGAGTCTTTGCCGTAAAGAGCGAAGATAACCGTCGTTTCTTCATCACCGGGCATCCGGAGTACGATCCGGATACTCTGGCCAACGAATATTTTCGGGACAAAAATAAAGGCTTAAACACCAATGTTCCTGCCCACTATTTCCCGAATGACGATCCCTATCAGCTCCCCGTGGTCCGCTGGCGCTCTGCCGCACAGCTGTTCTACACCAACTGGCTCAATTATTACGTTTACCAGACCACGCCCTATGACCTGATTGAAATCGGCGAAGAAGGTGGGATTGGCATTCGTGACCGTTTACTATAATCCTCATAAAGAGCACGGCTTGTGGGATTATCATTTGCTAAACCAATGAATTTGTATTGAATATACCAGAAATTTTGCTATGTAAAAAAAATTTAGTATAGCAACATAGGGCCAACTTGGCTCTATGTTACACTGTGCCCTTGTACAAGCTGCTGTTACCGGTTTATACGTTGTTCAACAAAATTAGCTTCCCTTGCCTCCATCAAATTTGTTTTTAAAACGATGTCCTGCGGATTTCTCCGCAGGACATCCGGCTTTTTATTCCCATTTTTGGGTTTCTAACAAAAAGAGTACCACAATTGCCTAATTGCTCCTTATGATACGCTAGTTTATTTTTAAACTGTGCCTCTGCGGCGACACAGCTACTTCTTCATTTCACACGCTCTATGCCCCATACGGCAGGAAATGCATTCTGCGGTATTTTTTACCGCTTCGATTACAGCCGGGACGCGGCTGTCCGAAATCATCGATTTATTGCCGCTTGCGCTGACTGCTGCAATAATTTCGCCTCGGTAATCATAGACCGGCGCGCCGATGCAGATGTGGCCTGGCTGCCACTCCTCGTCATCGATGGCCCAGCCCTGTATACGGACCTTGCGAAGATGTTCCCGGAGGGCGCGAACATTTGGTATCGTTTTTTCTGTATACCGCTTAAAGTTACAGCCGGACATTATCTCGACGAGATCTTCACCAGACAAGCACGACAGCAGGCATTTGCCTAGGGAAGAGCAGTATGCCGGCACCCGATTGCCAATTTGGGCGTAAAGCTGCGGAGTAGGTGCACAATCCAGCTTTTCCACATAAATAACTTCATTCCCGTCCAGAAGCCCTAGATGCGTGGTGAGACCAAGGTCCGTTGAGAGTTCTGATAAAAACGGCCGTGCTTCGGTCTGCAGCTCAAGGGAGCCGAGGTAACGGCTGACAAGTGTTACCAGAGTCGGCCCGAGCGAATATGTCCCGGTAGCTTTGTCCCTGTCCGCATAGCCACGGCTCTTCAACGTCGTCAGTAACCGGTAGGCCGTGCTCTTATCCATGCCGGTAAGCTCCGCCAGCTTCGTCGGGCCAAGTTTTGTGCCGCTCTCCGACAGAACTTCGATCAGATCCAATGCGCGATCCACTGAGCGGATAGAATCGTTCATATGCTCATCCCTTTCGTTATACTTCTGCAAACAAGAGACAAATAGAAAATAATTTATCTTTATATTATCATAAGCGAAAAGTAATAACAAGCAAAGGAACCCCTAAAAACGCACACCTGAAAGGCATCAAAAGGCAGAATTGGTCGTCCTGACTTGCTGCAGCCATTTTTCAGGGCGGCGTTTTCTATTGCAAAACGCTCGTTTCGCAGAGCAAAACAGGCGGGTTGCTAAAATATTTATCAATGCTACAATAAAATTAATTAGTTGCCGGGAAGCAACCGTAAAAATAAAAAGGAGGAAATACGATTATGTTGCAATGCAATGTAGGTTCCAGCGTGGATTCCACTCCGGAGGCTGCCGGAGCGCAGGCTGCAAAAGAGGCAAAACAAGGGCTTTCGGCGATAAAACTGGCCCTCGTCTACGGCAGCGCGGATTATGACCTGAAGGCAATGCTGGAGGGCGTTGCCTCCGAAATTCCCGGGGTACCGCTCGTTGGCAATACGTCTTTTACCGGCGTAATTACACCCAAGGGCTATGTTTCCGGAGAACATGGCTTTATCGGCGTCATGGCAATGTCCGACGAGAATTTATCCGTCGGTGTCGCGGGCTCACCGCGCGGTAATGACCCGCGGAAAACCGGTGTATCACTTGCACACGAAGCAATGAAATCCGCGGGCAAAACCACAGCCCCGGACTATTTCTACATGGTCGCCTCTCCTGCTGAGGAGGAGTATTATCTGAAAGGGATTACCGAGGTCATCGGCAGAGTTCCGTTCTTCGGCGGCAGCGCGGCAGACAACGAAATCGCGGGCAAATGGTCCATTTACACCTCCGACGCAATCTTCCCCGACGGCTGCGCGATCGTTTTTTTCTACACCAACGGAGCATTTGCCAATGAATATACCGGGGCTTACCACGAAACAGATGACGTCGGAATCGTCACGAAAATGAATGGCGACCGGAATATTGTCGCCATCGATGGCGTACCGGCCTTGAAAAAATACGCAGATTGGCGTGGCATGGATATCACCGCACTTAAGGGCGCAAATCTTCTGGCAGCCTCCGTGGTCTCTCCGCTTGGTGTAAAAGATCGCCTTGGCGATCTGGTTGCCATTCGCCATCCGATGAACGGCAACGACGACGATACAATTAATGTCGGCAATAAAATTGCGGAAAAAACCGCTGTTATCCGGATGGAGACTACGGTTGACGAACTAATCAGCTCTGCCGGGCAGACGCTTGGCGCGCTGAAGGCCAAAATGCCGGAGAAGCCCGCCGCATACTTTCTTGTACATTGCGGCGGCAGAAGGGCCGGAATCGGTGACAGGATTGATGAGGTTGCAAACCTTCTGATCAAAGAGGCGGACGGCGTACCATTTCTGTGTGAGTTCACCTTCGGAGAGTATGGATTCGTTGACGATGGCCGGAACACTTGCGGTGGCTTGATGTTGTCCTTCACAGGTTTCGGAAAATAATTTGGTTTCAGCGCAGGAAGGAGAATTATACCATGAAAATGATTATTAACGGGAAATCAGTTGACGCGTCAGACGGTGCCGTCATCGACATAATCAATCCGGCAACTGGGAAGGTATTCGACACAGTTCCCGCGGCAACAAAGGAAGATATTGACAAGGCTGTAGAAGCAGCCCAAAAAGGCCAGAAAATCTGGTCGAAGGTTCCGGTATCTCAAAAGGCGGAAATCATGATGAAGTTTGTCTCCCTCGTCGAACGAGACAAGGAGGATTTAGCTTCCACGCTGTCCCAGGAGACCGGAAAGCCCATCACCGAGGCGAGAGCCGAGATCGGAAATATTCCAATCGCATTCAAAGGATTTTCAGAGCGTGCAAAGCACCTGTACGGCGAAATTATTCATGGCGATCAGGAGCCGGGCCAGGATAAGCATATGCTTTTGACCGTGAAAGAGCCGATCGGCGTCATTGCCTGCGTCATTCCGTTCAATTTCCCGTGCGACCTGTTTGATCAGAAGGTTGCGCCTACGCTACTCGCTGGCAATGCCGCGATTGTGAAACCCTCAACCGACAACCCGCTGACGCTCTGCAAGCTGACGGCGCTGCTCGTTGAGGCGGGCGTGACAGACGGCGTGATTGAGATCGTGACCGGACGTGGCTCGACAGTAGGCAGCTGGCTTTGCACCCATCCCGGCGTCTCGGCAATTACCCTGACCGGTTCGACCGAGGTTGGAATTCAAACAGCGCGCAACGCCGCAGATCATCTGGCGCACATCGCACTGGAACTCGGCGGGAACGATGCGTTTATCGTCCTCGAAGACGCGGATGTCGATCTCGCAGTCGAGGAAATGGTATGGGGCCGTATGTACAACTGCGGACAAGTCTGCTGTGCTTCCAAGCGTTTCCTCATCCATAATAAGCTGAAAGATGAATTTGCACACAAAGTTGTTGAACGTATCAAGAAAATCAAAATCGGCGACCCCGCCGACGAGACAACACAGCTTGCGTGTCTGATCAGCGAAGCCGCAGCAAAGAAGATCGAGAAAGAAGTTACGCTTACCGTGGAGCAGGGCGGAAAAATTGTCTTGGGCGGTAAAAGAAACGGCGCGTACTATGAGCCGACTGTCCTCGTCGACGTGCCGAAGACGGCGGATGTGGCAAAGGATATGGAAATTTTCGGGCCGGTCGTGCCGATTATCGGGTTTGATACAGCAGATGAAGCCGTTGAAATTGCCAATTCTTCAAAATTTGGACTCTGTGGCTGCGTATTCACCCGCGATATGAAGAAAGCATTTGACATCTGCTCGAAACTCGAGTGCGGTGGCACAGTGATCAACGGTGCATCGTTCTTTCGGAGCTTTGAGATGCCATTCGGCGGCTATAAATTCTCCGGACTCGGCACAGAGGGCGTTATGAGCACTTTCGATGAGGTAACGCGCACAAAGACGATTGTTTTGAAAAACATCTTCTTGTAATACGTTTGCTCCAGATAGGACAGCAGGAAGTTCTACCCTTCTCAACTGGTTGAAGAGCCCAGTCATATCCCCCTCTCCCTTATGGTGGAGGGGGCTTCTTATATAATAGGTGAAAATGTAAGCCGTAGAATTATTTTTTTCTAATTCCTGCTCTTTTTTTGCAAAAAATAAATTCGCACAACCAAAACTTTTTGCCTTAATTATGCGGATTTTGGCGGAGAGCGGGAGCTGCTCAACCGGGATATGCTGTGATTTTGTTTCGCCCATTCCGACTGCCGTTTCAAACATTTCCCCTTTCCGCTCAGGCAAGCTGTGCAGCTTCTGCAGGGCTGCATTGTTTACGGAAGCTCAGAGATTCACCCTGTAGAAGGGGACAAGCCCATAAAACGCAACAAAGACCCGGTGGGGAGCCTTGCTCCCCACCGGGTCTTTGTTGCTTGTCTGGCCGTCGGCACGTGTATCCTCGCAGCATACACGCCTGTTTAACCATTGAATGTGCAGTGCGCCAGAGGCCATCGTTCTTACAGCGTCAGGGCTCCGTATAGCATGACAGCCATTTGCGCCCTGGTCAGCGGGTCCTTTGGATTCAAATTCCCGTCATCGTCGCCGGAAAGGATATCCAGCTTCACCAGCGCCCCCACCGCCTCCACCGCGTAGGCGGATACCTGTGCCCGGTCTGAAAAGAGCGCCAGATCCCCCTGGGTCCCGGCAGAGGCAAGGTCTTCCATCTGCAGGCAGCGGTATAGAATCACCGCCGCCTCTTGTCTGGTGATCACAGCCTCGGGATGAAACAATCCGTTTGCATCCCCCGATACGATGCCCAGCGTCTTTGCCGCCGTGACGGCAGAAGCATAATAACTGTTCTGCGCCACATCCCGAAAGCCCGTTCCACCTTCGGACGAGAGATCAAACGCACGGTTGAGCATCAGGACAAAGTCCCCGCGGCGAATTCCCGCCGATGGGGCATAGGTTCCCGTTCCCATCCCGGCCACAATCCCATAGCGGTACAGAAAATCAACCGCCGGTACCGCCCACTTCTGCCCGCTCAGATCCGAAAAGTATGCAGATGTGCTTGCAGGGGTCACTTGGATCCGGACCGTATTGCTGCAGGTATTCCCATTTCGATCTTCCCCAGAAAAGGAAAGGTACACCGTGCCGCTGTATCCTGCCTTTGGAACAAACGAAAGGTTTGACAGGGACGGGGTGCCGGACAGATAGTAGACCTTCTCCGCGTCAAATGATTCATAGTCATTGGGGGCGCTGAACTTGTAGCACAG
>JBFWME010000104.1:0-5635 GCA_050251755.1 Lawsonibacter sp.
TTCTGTTTATAACATGTAAAGATGGGCGAACAGCTTTTACATTATATTATATTTTTGAAAGGATTGCAAGTATTCTTCTTCTATGATAAGATAAAAAATCCAAGAAATCAACGAGGTGACTCCTATGAGAATGAGAAAGAAGCCAAACTTGGCCTCCCGGATTGAGCGTTGTAACCAGCTTTTGATCCAGTCCCCTTTCGAGCACCGCGGTCGCTGGCTGGAATTGATGCCAACTGCACAGGAACTGCGTTTGGAGTTGGGCTGCGGCAAGGGACGTTTTACCGCCGAGACGGCCGAGCAGCATCCCGAGGTCCTTTATATTGCGTTAGAGCGAGTACCGGATGCCATGATCATTGCAATGGAACGCTGTCAGGCTAAGGGATTAACCAACGTATTTTTTATCGACGGAGACGCCGCCCTTCTCCGGGATTATTTTGCTCCGGGTGAGGTAGACTTGCTGTACATTAATTTCTGCGACCCGTGGCCTGCAAACCGCCATGCCCGCCGCCGCCTGACTCATGAAAATTTTCTGATCCTCTATCGCGGCATCCTAAAGGATGCCGGCCAGATCCATTTTAAAACCGACAATCGGGATTTGTTTGAATTTTCTTTGTTCCAGTTTCCAAAAGCGGGCTACGCTCTGTTAGAAGTCACTCGAAATCTTCATCATCAGGGTATCCAGGGCGTTATGACCGACTATGAAGAAAAATTTCACAATATGGGTATCCCGATCCATCGCTGCGTCGGCCTAAAACAGGCCATGGACCCAGAACCCGAATGTCCTCCCATTGCCGGAGCCGATCACGCCTCTCCCCATAGCCCAGACACCCCTCTTTCTCCAAACCCGTAACTTTCCTTGCAACACCCTTGACGCATCAAAACGCGCGGACATTCACTTTGGATGTCCGCGCGTTTCTACTGTCAGATCGCCATTATGAACCCGGTGGCACACTTTGCTGATCATCTTCCGGCTCATCTCCGCGGTACAGCACCTTTAGCATAATTGGCGTGACGATAGCCGACACCAAAATCAAAATAATTACACTGGTGAAGAATATAGGGTCCAGCAAACCCAGCATTCTCCCCTTCTGAGCCACAATCAGTGCCACTTCACCCCGATTCATCATGCCCACACCAATGATCAGAGAATCCTTTTGGTTAAACCCACACAGCCGTGCCATTCCGCCGCAGCCAATCACTTTGGCCAAAAGCGCCAGTACCAGGAACACTACCGTAAATAACAGCATTTTGGAATCCATCCCACTTATATTCGTGCTTAAGCCAATGGAGGCAAAGAATAAAGGCCCAAAAATGATATAGGAGTTGATGTCCATTTTTCGGTCAATATATGGGGCATCTCGCAAATTAGACAGGACCAAGCCCGCCACATATGCTCCGGTAATATCCGCAATTCCAAAATACTCCTCTGCAATATAGGCCATGGCCAGACAAAACGCCAAAGCTAAAATGGGCAGACGGCGGGTCTTTGGATGATGGAGATCGATCCACTTAAATGCCCGATACATCAAAAATCCAACCACACCCGCAAAGACGAAAAACAACACCGTATTCCATCCCACCAAAATTAAGGAGCTGCTCGGATCCTTCAACCCGCTGATCAGTGTCAGAACGATAATGCCCAGCACATCGTCAATAATAGCGGCGGACAAAATGGTAGTCCCAACCTTCCCCTTCAAATGCCCCAGCTCCCGAAGCGCTTGTACGGTAATCGAAACAGAGGTAGCGGTCAGCACGCAGCCCATAAACAACGCCTCATAGAACGAATTGCGCTCGGCGCCGGCAGTTCCATAGAACATCATAAACAGTCCGGTCCCCAACGCCAGTGGAATCAGCACACCGGATGTGGCAATGGCCAAAGCCTTAAGTCCACTTCGCAGAATCTCCCGGGTGTCCGACTCCAAACCGGCGGAAAACATCAGCAGGACAACACCCACCTCCGCCATCTTAGTCAAAAAATCCGAGGGTTCCACAAGGCCAAACACACAGGGCCCGACCAAAAGTCCGGCGATAATCTCACCGACAACGCTTGGAAGCCGAACCCTGCGAGCCGCCAGACCACAAAACTTTGCCGCCACCAAGATAATGGCCATATCTCGGAAAATCCCATAAGATTCCACAAACACATTCCTCCTTCATCAAACCAGAAGGGAAAATCAGATGTTCCTTCGCCTCACTGATTGGGTCCGCTCACCTTCTACCATTTTAGCATAAGCGGAATGGGAAAAAAAGTCAATGGCCGCCTTGTTTGGTCTCTGCTATGGTTATGCCCGAATCGTAAGGAAACAGGAAGCCCCCAGCTGCGGATTTCCGTTCCGCAGTTGGGGGCTTTCTTGCATCCAGATCAGCGGTGCCCGTGGCAATTGGAGCAATCTCCGGAACAGCCTTCGCAAGATGTTCCCGCCTTATGATGCTTCCACAAAGACCGGATGACAAGGGCTGCGACGCCCACGATTACAATCCCTACAATGACGTTTCCCATGATGAAACCGCCTCCTTCTTATCACAATCGCTTAAGCATTGGCCACAGAACGGGTATTGAGCCGATGCCCCTTCTCTGGCTGATTGCCTTTGCGAACCAGCAAATAGACGATACCCACCAGAGCAACAGCTCCGGCCACTGTGCCAAGACCGAATGGCACCTCGCCGATGATCAGGCCGCCGATCTGATACACAATCAACGCCATCACATACGCAAAGACGCACATATAACCGATGGCACCCAAGGTCCATTTGGTATTGTTCATCTCCCGCTTGATTGCACCCATAGCAGCAAAGCAAGGCGCACACAGCAGATTAAACACCATAAAACTGTAAGCGGAAATGGGGGTAAAGCTGGCGCCGACCGCCGTCCAAATATCGCGGCTGTCCTCCAACAGATCGGCGTCTCCGGCATACTGGTACAACACGCCAAATGTGTTGACTACCTCTTCCTTGGCAATCAGGCCGGTGATGGTGGCCACAGCAGCCTTCCAGGCCATATCTCCGACCCAACCCAAGGGATAGAAAATCCAGGCGATGGCATTGCCCACGGCGGCCAGCAAAGAATCATTGTTGTTCTCAACCGCCTGAAATGCACCGTTCTCGACACCATAGCCCTGGAGAAACCAGAGAATGATGGAAGAAAGCAGGATGATGGTTCCGGCCCGCTTGATAAAGGACCAGCCGCGCTCCCAAGTGGCACGCAGCGCATTGCCCGGGGTGGGCAGATGATAGGTGGGAAGCTCCATCACAAAAGGAGCCGGTTCCCCCGCAAAGGCTTTGAACTTCTTCAGCATAATACCGGAAATGACGACGGCGGCAACGCCAATGAAGAATGCGGAGGTGGCCACCAGAGGCGATCCGCCAAACACAGCGCCCGCAAACAGGCCGATGATAGGCATCTTTGCTCCGCAGGGAATAAAGCAGGTGGTCATAATGGTCATTTTCCGGTCACGGTCCTGCTCAATGGTACGGGAAGCCATCACGCCCGGGACGCCGCAGCCGGTTGCAACCAGCATGGGAATAAAGGACTTGCCGGAAAGCCCAAAGCGGCGGAAAATCCGGTCCATGATAAAAGCCACACGGGCCATATAGCCACAGTCTTCCAAAAGCGACAACAGAAAAAACAGCACCAGCATTTGAGGCACAAAGCCCAACACGGCGCCTACGCCGGCCACAATGCCGTCCTGGATCAGCCCGTACAGGAATCCTTCCACTCCTAATCCGCCCAAAATGTGGTCCACAGCGCCGGGAACCAGTTTACCAAAGAGCACATCATTGGCCCAGTCGGTCCCCATGGTACCGATTGAGATACTCCAGCCGCCCATTGCAATGGCGTACACCAGGAACATGACCCCCGCAAAGATGGGCAGCGCCAAAATTCGGTTGGTGACAACCCGGTCGATCTGGTCCGAAGTGCTCAGCCCTCTTGTGTTGCGCCGATACACCTTCCCAATGATCGAAGTGACACATTCATACCGCTGATTGGTGATGATGGACTCGCTGTCATCGTCCATTTCCGCCTCACAGGCAGAGATCACCGCGGCCACCTGCTGCTCAATCTCAAGCTGAGGTTGCAGCGCTTCCATCACCTTCTCGTCCTGCTCGAACAGCTTGACCGCATACCACCGCAGCTGCTCGTCCGCTACTTTTCCGGTCAGCAGCCCCTCAATGTCACCCAGCACCTTTTCCACCGGAGCGGCAAACGTATGCTGGTGCCCGGTATAGGTTTTGGCCTTCGCCGCCTCCACCGCCTTGGCATACAGTTCCTTAAGACCGGTCCCCTTCAGCGCCGACACCTCAACCACAGGGCAGCCCAACTCCTTGGACAACTTCACCGTGTCAATTTCATCCCCGTTTTTCTTGACCAGGTCCATCATATTCAGGGCTACCACCACAGGGATTCCCAGTTCCATCACCTGAGTGGTTAAGTACAGGTTGCGCTCAATGTTGGTGGCATCCACCAGATTGATGATGGCATCCGGTTTTTCATTGATGAGGTAGTTTCGGCTGACCACCTCCTCCAGCGTGTAGGGGGACAGAGAATAAATGCCGGGCAGGTCCGTGACGATGACATCTTGATACCCCTTCAGTTTCCCTTCTTTCTTCTCTACCGTCACGCCAGGCCAGTTGCCCACATACTGCGCAGCGCCCGTCATGGCGTTAAACATAGTGGTCTTTCCACAGTTTGGGTTTCCTACCAGTGCCATTTTAATTGACATGTATCGTTTCTCCTCCTTTGGTTTGAGCTCTTAACCCGTTATGCTTGAAAAATCGCCCAAGCCCATTGCAAAATCGCTCTCAGGCGGCCTGCAGCGGTTCGTCCAACCTTCATTTACTCCACCAGAACCATTTCTGCATCCTGTTTGCGCAGAGACAGTTCATAGCCGCGAACCGTAATCTCTACAGGGTCACCGAAAGGGGCCACTTTGCGGATGAACACCGAGGTCCCCTTGGTAATTCCCATATCCATGATACGTCGCTTCACCGGCCCCTCCCCCTGAAGCCTTTGTACCACAACCGTCTCCCCGATCTTTGCCTGTTTCAGCGTCTGACTCATCGAATGTTCTCCTTTCCTGTGCAACCGCCCAGCCAATAGTTTTTGTCAAATCAGAATGCGGCTGGCCATACTCTTACTGATCGCAACGCGGCTCTGTTTTACGTTGACAATCAGGTTCCCGTTGAGTTCGGTCACCACCGTCACGTTTTCTCCTACCACAAACCCAAGGCTTTCTAAAAAACGGCGGGTTTCATCCTTCCCTTTCATTTCCTTGATTCTGACCACACTTCCCGCAGGCGAAAAAGATAGCGGCATAATAACCTCCCATTCTTTCTGGCACATCTGCCCAAAAATATATTGTTAGCTTAAGCTAACTTCATCCGTGGGATTAGTTTACCACCGCTAACTGCAGTTGTCAATAGCTAACTCCTACATTTTCTTCTGCCTTCTTCCATTGACTTTTCTCATATCATTGTGTATTATAGCATTTGTTCCCTATATAAGCGGGCATGATGGAATTGGTAGACATGTAAGATTTAGCTCGCTACACCTCAGTGCTAAAATAAAACCTCCCCCCTCGACGGGTTAAAACCGAATATGCGGATGTGATGGAATTGGTAGACATGCAAGATTTAG
>JBFWME010000105.1:0-5634 GCA_050251755.1 Lawsonibacter sp.
CTTGTTCTTTACTCGCTGCTGCCGGTGGTACACAACACATTTTTGGGGCTGGAAACCATTCGCCCCGGTATCAAAGAGGCGGCACGGGGCATGGGCTTATCCAAGTGGGACCGGCTATTTACCATTGAGCTGCCGCTGGCCTTTCCCATGGTCTTTACCGGCATCCGCATTGCCACCGTCACCGCGGTCGGCGTGGCGGTGTTCGCCACTTCGGTCGGCGGCGGGGGCTTGGGTTCGGTCATCAACCAGGGAATTCGCACCCAGAATATGCGTCTGATCCTTTCAAGCACGATTACGTTGATGGCCATGGCAGTATTGTTTGACTCCTCTATGGCGCTGATTGAAAAAAAGTTGAGCCGTCACACCGCGTAACCCTTTGTGCCGCCGACCTACGCCATATTCCGGCGCTTGTGTCCGGCGGCATTTTTTCAAACGCAGAAGGAAGCAAAAAAACGAACTAGATTAGGAGGATTTTATGAAGAGAAGCGTAGCAATGATTTTGGGTATCCTAATGGTCTTCGGGCTGTTGTCCGGATGCGGCAAACAGGAAAGCACCGTGGCTCCCATTGTGGTTTATGACGGACAGTATTCCGAAATGAAAATTGTCCACCAAATGGTGAAGCAACTGGTAGAAAATCATACGGATCTAACCGTTGAAATTCGGGATGAGATGTCCCCTGTCAACAATTGGCGCGACCTGATCGCGGGCGGCGGCAGCGATTTGTTGAACAGCTATGACGGCACTTTGCTGACCACCTACCTGAAAAAAGACGTCTCCGACGTTCCGGCCGGGGAAAGCATTTATGATTACGCCAACGCCCTTGCCACCGAGCAGTATCATGTGCATCTCCTGGACAAGCTGGGAAGCGAAAACACCTATGCCGTCGGTGTGACACAGGCGCTGGCCGATCAATATAATCTGGAAACCATCAGTGATCTGGCCAAGGTGGCTCCCGAGTTGGTGTTTGGCGCCGAGCACGAGTTTTTTAGCGAAGAGGGCAGTATGAAATTCGGCCCGTTTTCCAAGTTCTACGGCCTGGAATTTAAAGAGGCCAAAGCAATTGATTTGGCCCTGAAGTATTCGGCCATCGACAGCGGCAACATTGACGTCACCATTGTATACACCACAGACGGCATGAATAAAAAGCTCGGTCTAAAGGTGCTGGAGGACGACCAAAACTACTTCCCCGAGTACAATGATGCCCTGCTGGTCCGGGATGACTTGTTTGAGCGCTATGCCGACACAGCGCCAAACCTGGAAGAGGTTCTGAATATGCTGGGCGGAAAATTCACCAATGAAATTATGACAAACCTGACCTATGAGGTAGACGTAAACGGCAAAACTCCCGAGGATGTGGCCAAGACATTTTTGATTGATCAGGGTTTGATCGACGCCTAACATCTTCCAGCCTGTGAAACAGGTTTTTCATTCGTATGGATTGAACGTAAAGGGGACCTTGACGGTTCTCGTTTTATGAACCTTCCCTTCGATTTGTTCGAAAGGAAAGTCGTTCGACCACCTTCAACATCTTTGATAAAGCGGGAGGCGGATGCGGGCGTCAAGCTCCGCAGTGGCCTCCCGCCTGCTTTATTCCGACGAAACATACGGCAGACATGTTTTTATGAAAGGATGGGATTCAATGCAAGAAATTCGATTTGGAATTGGGTTTGCAACCGGCAGAAAAAATTTCCGAAAGGTGCTGGCGGCCTATATTAACACATGGCACGCCACAAAAAAGCATCTTCCCCCGGATACCCGCGTCCGGCTGTACCTGTTCGTTTCCTATGACTTGGAGTATCACAATACCCAATCGACCGACTATACGAATCTGAGCCAAGACATCGTAGACGCATTTGACGGCATTGTTTTCCTCGGCGCAAAAAATGCTCTGAAAAGCCTTGAGCATTTAAAGGACAGCGATACGATTACCCAATCGGAACTGAAGAGTGTGTTCGCAGCGGGCTATGCCGGAAAGCGGAACGCTGTTTTATATGCCGCAATTGAAAACCGCATGGACTATCTGCTGTTTCTGGATGACGATGAATACCCCATGGCCGTAACCAATAACCACAACGTCTGCCTTTGGAGCGGCCAGCAGGTCTTTCTCTCCCACCTTCGGGAAATCGGGAACGCCGACTATACCAATGGGTATCACTGCGGCTACATTTCCCCCATCCCGCAGATCGCCTTCAACGACGTGCTTACAGAGCGGGATTTTAGGAGTTTCATCGAGGCGATCAGCAATGATATCATCAACTGGAACAGCATCAAAAGTCTGATGAGCTCCGGCGGCGTGACGTATGCGTCAACCGATGTGTTACGCAGGGGCGAGTCGGAGGAGATTCCCCTGCGCAGCGGCTGCAAATTTATCTCCGGTGGAAATTTGTGTATCAATCTGACTGCGCCGGAACGAACGCTTCCGTTTTTCAATCCGCCCGGAGCCCGGGGCGAGGACACCTTCCTGTCCTCTATGCTGCAGGACCGTATGGTGCGCAAAGTTCCATGCTATACCTTCCACGACGGTTTTTCCATCTATCAGCATCTCCTTGACGGCGCGCTGCCGATTCATCTCTCCGCAATCACAGCCGGCTCGCCGTCCGTGGTCACGCGCTTTGTCCACGCCTGTATCGGCTGGGTTCGCTACAAGCCGCTGCTGATCTACATCACGGCTCCGGATGAATACGAACGGAAGATGCAATTGATTCGGACTGCATTGGAAAAGACGCTGCCCAAGCTGGCGGCATATTTTCACGACGAGCGCTTTTTAACCATCTCTGCAGAATTTGAAAAATACCGCAAAAACGTGACCAGATCTCACGACCAGTTTCTTGACTCACAGCAGGCGTGGAGAAAGATCATTCGTACGTTGCCCTCTTGAATCCGGCGAGATCCATTTTTCCTCTCCATACTTGATCAGTCAGCGCGCGCGGCGCGCACATAAAAACGCCCCATTTCCCTGGCAGAACAAAAGCCCAGGGAAATGGGGTGTTTTTTAAATCAGGTTGAACCGCATCAGCCCGGAGGCCAGGTCATATCCCGTCCGGACAGGACGTGAAAGTGCAGATGGCGCACACTTTGACCGGCCTGCTCCCCAATGTTGGAGACAACACGATAGCTGTCCAGGCCCAATTTCTTCGTCACTTCGGCAATGACCTGGAAAATGTGAGCCACCACGGCGCTGTTTTCCTCCGTCACGTCCGAGACAGAGGCGATGTGAACCTTGGGGATCACGAGAAAGTGCGTGGGCGCCTGAGGCGCAATGTCGTAAAACGCAAAGCACTGGTCATCCTCATACAGCTTGCTGGAAGGGATCTCCCCCCCGGCGATTTTACAAAACAGGCAATCTGACATTTGGAACCCTCCTTTTCTTCGGTTAAGGGGACAGTTAAGATCATTGTACCCCATTTTTCCGGAATTTCAACCAAAACTTTCGAACATTGTGTGTAAATACAGCTTGCTGATTGCCTTCAAGCCGTTAACATTCCGGGTTACACTCAAACCACGTAAGCGTGAATGCATATATGGCAAAAAAAGTGGCCGGCCTTTTCGGCCGGCCACTTTTTGCAGCTATACTCCGGGCAGTCCGTTTCGTCGGCTTACAGCCCCAGCTTCATAGACACCACATTGTCCACCATAGCAAGGGCATTGTCCACCATCAGCGGATCCTTACCGCCGCCCATGGCGGAATCGGGCTTTCCACCGCCGGAGCCTCCGGCAATGGCGGATACCTGCTTAATGATGTCGCCGGCCTTAACTCCCTTGGCCACAGCCTCCTTGCCGCAGACGGCCAGGAAGGTGATCTTCTCCCCGTTGACCGCGGCCAGCACCGCCACCACGCTGGAGTCCTTGTCCCGCAGGAAATCTCCCATTTTACGCAGACGATCGGCGTCGGCATCCGGGACAACGGCGGTCAACACCTTCAAATCGCCCACCTCATGGGCCGCAAACAAGAACCGTTCGGCCTCGCTGACCGCCTCCCGGGATTTAAACTTCTCCACCGTGTGGTTCAGCTGCCTGAGTTCAGCCATGGTAGCTTCCGCCTTCTGGCTCAGCTCCCCCGGCTTTACCTTCAGCGCGGCAGCGGTCTGGAACAGCATTTCCTGGTTCTGGTTCATCACCTTCAGGGATTCCTTGCCAGTGGTAGCCTCGATCCGGCGGACGCCGGAGGCTACAGAAAATTCGCTGGAAATATGGAACACCCCGGCCTTGGCGGTGTTGTCCAGATGCGTGCCGCCGCAGAATTCCACCGAGTAGCCCTCGCCCATGTCCACCACCCGGACGGTATCGCCGTACTTCTCTCCGAAGAGCGCGATGGCACCCCGCTGTTTGGCCTCTTCGATGGGCAACTCCTCGGTGCGGATGTCATAGCCCTCCAGCACCGCCTCGTTCACCAGTACGCAGACCTTGGCCAGCTCGTCGGCCGTCATGGCTGAGAAGTGGGTAAAGTCAAACCGCAGGCGGTCTGGTTCCACCAGGGAGCCGGCCTGATGGACGTGGTCGCCCAGAACGGTACGCAGCGCCTTGTCCAACAGATGGGTGGCAGAGTGAGCACGCATAATCGCCTTCCGCCGTTGGAGATCAATCGCGGCCCGAACGGTGTCGCCCAGCTTCAGGGTGCCTTCCGTCAGCTTTCCGTAGTGCATATATTTTCCGCCCTTGTTCTTCTGAACATCGGTGACGTGGAAGATCATGCCCTCAGCAGCAATTTGCCCGTGGTCGGCCACCTGACCGCCCATCTCGGCATAGAAGGGGGTCTTGTCCAGTACCACGATTCCTTCCACGCCGGGCATCAGTTCCTCAGCCTGCTCGTTTTCCACCACCAGAGCCACCACTTTAGCGCCATCCAGCACGGTGTGGTCGTAGCCCACAAACTTGGTGGCGGGAACCTCCTTGCCGAATTCCACCCCCGCCCAGCCCAGGTCGCCCAGCGCCTCACGGGCCTTCCGGGCCCGCTGGCGCTGCTCCTCCATCTGCTTGTGGAACTCCGCCTCGTCCAGGGTCATTCCCTGCTCCTCCACCATCTCCAGGGTCAGGTCGACAGGGAACCCATAGGTATCGTACAGCTTAAACGCGTCCGAGCCGGAGAAGGTCTTCTCTCCCTTCTCTTTGTGCCCGGCCAGCATTTCATTGAAGATTTTCAGGCCGCCGTCGATGGTCTTGGCAAAGTTCTCCTCTTCCACCCGGATAACTCTGGTAATATAGTCCTGGCGTTCCCGCAGCTCCGGATAGTGCCCCTCATTTTCGTGGACCACAGTATCGCACACCTGATAGAGGAAGGGCTCGTTGATGCCCAGCAGCTTTCCATGGCGGGCCGCCCGGCGGAGCAAGCGGCGCAGGACGTAGCCGCGTCCCTCGTTGGAGGGAAGCACACCGTCACAGATCATAAAGGTGGCCGAGCGGATGTGGTCGGTGATGACCCGGAGGGACACGTCGGTGGCATGGCTCTGGCCATATTGGGCACCGGTGAGTTCGGTGACCTTTCCGGTGATCTTCATCACGGTGTCCACGTCAAACAGGGAGTCCACCCCCTGGCACACGCAGGCCAGGCGCTCCAGGCCCATGCCGGTGTCAATGTTCTTCTGCTTCAGCTCGGTGTAGTTTCCTTCCCCATCGTTGTTAAACTGGGAAAACAC
>JBFWME010000106.1:0-5449 GCA_050251755.1 Lawsonibacter sp.
TGCTTTCTACCTTTTTGTTTTCTGTTTACGGCGTGATGGGAAAACGCAAATGTGCTGAATATGGGGGCGCTGTGGTCACCTGCTTTAGCTTTTTCTTCGGAAGCCTGATCGTTCTTTTGTTTATCCTGATGACGCATATTCCGGCGGTTGCACAAGCCATTGTTGCCGCCGGCTTGCCCGGATTTGCCAACATCCCAATTTTTGCGGGCTATACCGCTGAAAATTTGCCCTATGTCCTTTTTGTCTCTGCCGGGGTGGCGGGGATCGGCTTTTGCGCCTACTTTTTGGCGATGGAATATCAGCCGGCCAGTGTAGTATCTCTGGTCTACTTTTTTAAGCCGGCTCTATCGCCCGTTTTGGCCTGGCAGCTTCACGGGGAAGAAATTCCCGGCAGTATGCTTCTTGGGATTGCCTTGATTGTGGCCGGATCCTTATGTGCGATTATCCCTGGCATTCTGGAGGCCAGGCGTGTCCCACAAAATGCTTGATGAGAACAGGAGGAAGAATCTTATGAAGAGTTCAAAGGTTTATTTTACCGATTTGCGTACCTCGCTTGGGGTGAGCCAGCTGGACAAGCTGGAGCGCTTGATCCGCCGGGCCGGAATGGACTCCATTGAGTTTGACCATAAAATGACGGCGATTAAAATGCACTTTGGCGAGCCGGGAAATTTGACGTTCCTTCGCCCGAACTATGCCAAGCGGGTGGCGGATGTCATCAAATTCCTTGGCGGAATTCCGTTTCTGACCGACTGCAACACCTTATACCCGGGCCGCCGGAAAAATGCTCTGGAGCACATCGAGAGCGCATATGAAAACGGCTTTACCCCGCTTTCCACAGGCTGCCAGATCATCATCGGCGACGGGCTGAAGGGCAGCGACGACGTGGAAGTACCCGTTCAAAACGGCCAATATATTCAAACCGCGAAAATTGGCCGTGCCATTATGGATGCAGATGTTTTTATCAGTCTCAGTCACTTTAAGGGGCATGAGATGACCGGCTTCGGCGGCGCCATCAAAAACATTGGGATGGGCTGTGGAAGCCGTCGGGGAAAAATGGAGCAGCATGCCTCCGGAAAACCGAAAATAAATAAAAAACGGTGCGTCGGCTGCCGCCAATGTGCCAAGCAGTGTGCGCAGGACGCCTTTTCATTCCAGGACAACAAAGCTTCTATTGATCATGACAAATGCGTCGGATGCGGCCGCTGTATTGCCGCCTGCCGCTTTGATGCCATTTTTAGTCCAAATGATGATGCCGCTGAAATGCTGAACCGGAAGATGGCGGAATACGCCAAAGCAGTGGTGGATGGTCGGCCGCATTTCCATATCAGCCTGGTCATTGACATTTCTCCCTACTGCGACTGCCACGGAGAAAATGATCTGGCAATCCTTCCGGACGTGGGAATGTTCGCCTCGTTTGACCCGGTTGCGCTGGATCAGGCCTGTGCGGACGCCTGCCTCCGCCAGCAGCCAATTGTGGGAAGTATGCTGGATGATCATATGCACCAGGACGGCTTCTGCGATTACCACGACCACTTTAAGAACACGACTCCGGAATCTGATTGGAAAAGCTGTCTGGAGCACGCAGAGACCATCGGGTTGGGAAGCCGGTGCTATGAACTGATCCCCGTATAAAGCATAAGCTGGCCCGGAGTATTTTACTCCGGGCCAGCTTTGTTCTGTACTGTTTTTACTGCGCAGATTTTGTGGGTTCCATATCAAAGGCGGGGTTGGTGAGATAGATGTTTTTCGCATCCATTTTTTCCTTACACAGGCGCAGGCATTCCCCAAACCGCTGGAAGTGGACAATTTCCCGTTCTCTTAGGAAGCGAATGACATTGTTCACGTCGGGGTCGTCGGAAAGACGCAAAATATTATCGTAAGTCAGCCTTGCTTTCTGCTCGGCTGCCATGTCCTCGGTCAGGTCCGCAATCACGTCTCCCGTAGATTGCATCGAGGCCGCAGACCAGGGGAAGCCGGAAGCCGCAGTCGGATAGACACCGGTGGTATGGTCCACGAAGTAAGCGGCAAAGGGGCTGTCTTTCAGATCATCTTCCGATAAATTTCTGGTCAGTTGATGAACGACAGCAGCTACCATTTCCATATGCCCAAGTTCCTCGGTGCCGATATCGGTCAACACGCCTTTGGCCTCGGCATATGGCATGGAATACCGCTGGGATAAATAGCGCATGGAGGCTCCCACCTCACCATCCGGACCACCGTACTGGCTGAGAATAAAGGCGGCCAGCTTGGGGTTTGGAGTAGCAATTTTCACCGGGAACTGAAGCTTTTTTTCATACATAAACATCTTACTTCACCTCATTTTGCGCATAGGTCCAGGGCCACGGATCCTGAAGCCAGCGGTAATTCTCGCCGGAGGCGGCAGACGATTTCATCAGCGGGCCAAACTTGGATTCATAGGCGGCTTTGGCTGCCTTTTCCATCGCCGAATACTGCTTGAACATGGTGAATGCCTCCGTATCATCGGGGTGAGTATCCAAATAGATCCCAAGCTCCAGCACCACAAATTCCAACGCCTGAAGTTCCGCCAGCGGAGTCGTAGGCAGAGTGCTGCCTTCCACGTTCAGGTGAAATGGAAGATTTAGGCCGGGAAACAGGGTTCCATTGCTTAGCGCTTCATTCTGCGCGTATTTCTTTGGGCCGTCCTGCTGAAAGGGGACATATGGTACAGCCAGTCCCGCGCAGGACGGCAACATGCCATAATTATCAGGACAAATTGGCAGCGGGTTAGAGCTGCCGTTCTCAATATTCAAAGGAATTTCCCTCCTTGGTTGGATTTCAGGGATTAGATGTCCCTCATGTCAGTTTATGTTCTTGCACACTGATCTGCTCCCCGGAACCGGCATCACCTTGTTTAGGAAAAAAGCGCGAATCTGATCGTTTTAGCGCAAAACCACGTTTTTGTTTGCGAATTGATTTGTTCTTTTTCCATTCGGTATACCACCCTTGTCCCAAACCATATGATAGGAAGGAGGTGGTTGGAATTGAAACGAGGGGTCATTTTGCTGGGTTGCTTGATTTTCACATCGGTTTGTATGATGCTGACGCTTCAATGGTTTTACGCGCAGAGCACAACTGCGGTCGCGCCCATGTTTGCAGGCAGGGCGGACACGCTGATTCTGGACGCTGGACATGGAGGGGAAGACGGTGGCGCGGTATCCATTACAGGAGTCCCTGAGAGTCAAATCAATCTGGCCATTGTCCTGAAAATGGACGATATTCTTGCATTTTACGGAACGTCACCCATACTTTTGCGTACGGAGGATCTCTCTTTACATGATAGTGATGCGGCAACGCTTCGGGAAAAAAAGGTGTCTGATCTGAAAAATCGCGTGGCCGCGATCCAGGCCGTAGAAAACGCCACGCTGATCAGCATTCATCAAAATTCTTATCCGGACGGGCGCTACCATGGGGCCCAGGTATTCTATGCGCCTACCGAGGGGTCGATGGAGTTGGCTCAGCACATCCAAACTGCGCTAAAAACATCCTTGCAGCTGGACAACAACCGAGAGCGCAAGCAGATTCCGGATACCGTCTATCTGATGAACCACATTACCTGCCGGGCTGTGATGGTGGAGTGCGGATTTCTCACCAATCCGGAGGAGGAGGCCAAACTCCGGGATGATGCTTATCAGCGGAAGCTGGCGGCGCTGCTTTCCTCCGCTTGGCTTACGTCCTGTGATCAGATTACACAAGCACAAGATGGAGCATTATAATTCCTTGGTTTACTTTTCCATGTAAACCTGCTACAATAAAATAAAGTTTTGTTGACCAAAGAGGAGTGCCATAATGAAGGCAAAAACCCTGTTTTACTGCACCGAATGCGGCAATGAGTATCCAAAATGGCAAGGCAAATGTCCGGCCTGCGGCTCCTGGAATACGGTGGTGGAGCGTCCCCCAGAAAAGGCGACGAAAAAGCCCGGATCCTCCATAGCAAGAGGGTCCGGGTTGGGAGTCGCGGTTCATCGTCCCAGAGCCATGAAGGACGTGGAGACCACGGATGAGCTCCGATTCCTCACTGGAATGGGAGAACTGGACCGGGTGCTGGGCGGCGGCGCGGTAAAAGGCTCCCTGGTGCTGGTGGGCGGCGCGCCCGGCATCGGAAAGTCCACGCTGATGCTTCAAATCTGCGATAATTTATGCCGATTTGCCACAGTTTTATATGTATCGGGGGAAGAATCCGAACGCCAGATCAAACTCCGGGCCGAGCGGCTGGCCGTAAGGGGAGAGGGGCTTCATCTGCTGGCAGAGACTAATTTGGAAAATTTGGTCGATGCGGTGCATACCCTTCAGCCGGATGTGCTCATTGTAGATTCCATTCAAACCATGTATAACGGTGATATCAATGCTTCCCCAGGCAGTATCAGCCAGGTGAAAGAGTGTACCATGTCCCTGATGCAGTTGGCAAAAGGGGAGGGGCTTACCGTCTTCATCATCGGGCATGTCAACAAAGAGGGGTCGATCGCCGGTCCAAAGGTGCTGGAGCATATGGTGGACTGCGTCCTCTATTTTGAGGGCGAGCGCCACATGGCATACCGTATTCTGCGCGCGGCAAAGAACCGATTTGGCGCCACCAATGAAATTGGCGTGTTTGAAATGGAAGACGGCGGCCTGGCCGAGGTGCCGAATCCATCGGAAACCCTTTTGGCCGGCCGGCCGACCGACGCTCCCGGTACCTGTGTCACTTGTGTGATGGAAGGGGTTCGCCCTGTTTTGGCGGAAATTCAGGCACTTTTGGTGCCAAGCAGCTTGGGGAATCCGCGCCGGGTCAGCAATGGATTTGATTATAACCGCGCTATTTTACTGTTGGCCGTACTGGAAAAGCGGGGCGGCCTGCTGGTCGGCGGCTGCGACGCATACATGAATGTCATTGGCGGGCTGTATCTGGATGAACCGGCTGCGGATTTGGCCGCCACACTGGCATTGGCGTCAAGCTTTCGCGACAAACCGGTTCCCCACGATCTGGCTGCCATTGGCGAAGTTGGACTGACCGGGGAGCTGAGAGCCGTCAACGCTCTGGGTCAACGTCTGGCTGAGGTTCAGCGCCTTGGATTCACCAAATGCATGATTCCCAAACGGGTTCAGGGAAAGCTGGCGGTCCCGGCCGGCCTAGAGTTGATTCGCGTCTCCAACATCCGGGAGGCGCTGACTGCTCTGCTGTGAGGATTCCGGGCAGACGGGAACAAAATTGATACAGCCTCCGTGGCCTGGAACTCCGGAGGAAGCGGCTCTGGACAGTGAGCAGTATCCGTCCTTCTGATAGACGCAGGGATCGGTGCAGGCGATCAAGCTCATGATTTGTTCACCTCGATTCCAAATGCATCGGAAGTTATCACTTAGCATCTCCAAAACAAAGTTTCATATACCAACGAGAGGGGGAAACGCTTTTGCCCTCCTACGGTCATTGACTATTAGGTCAACAAAATAAAAA
>JBFWME010000107.1:0-5083 GCA_050251755.1 Lawsonibacter sp.
GGGAACGGGGCAGTTTGTCCCGACAGGCGGTAGACCGGCTGTATGGGCGGCGGGTCCCCATGTCGGCCTCGCGGATGGACAAGTATAAATCCTGTCACTTTTCCTATTTCATGCGCTACGGGCTGAATGCGGAGCCCCGTAAGCCTGCTGGCTTTACAGCACCTGAATATGGGACGTTTGTTCATTATGTGTTGGAATTGGTGCTTCAGGATGAGATGTTTCGCACGGCCGATCCCCCGGGAACAGAGGTCGGTTTGGATGAGGAAAAAAAGAAGCGTCTGCGCCAACGGACCCGGGAAGCGGTTGAGCGCTATGTGGCGGAGGAACTGGGGGGGCTGGAAGGGCAGTCCGAGCGCTTTCGTTATCTGTTTGGGCGCCTGCTCCGGTCGGTTCAGGCAGTTGTGGACAATGTGGCGGAGGAACTGATGCACTCTGGATTCAAGCCGATTTCCTTTGAGCTTGGCTTTGGCCGGAAGGAGGATCTGCCGCCGGTGGAACTGACGGTGGACGGCGTGACCATTAGTGTCTCCGGCTTTGTGGACCGGGTGGACGGCTGGGTACACGATGGACGGCTGTATCTGCGGGTGGTGGATTATAAGACGGGAAGAAAGTCTTTTGACCTGACCGAGGTATGGAATGGCCTTGGGCTGCAGATGCTTCTGTATCTGTTTACGCTGGAAGACCGGGGAGAGAAGCTGTATGGCCTGCCGGTGACGGGAGCCGGTGTGCTCTATCTCCCGGCCCGGGACGCGGTTGTCCGGGGCAGCCGGACAATGAGCGATGAAGACTGGCGAAAGGCTCTTGACAAAGAGTTGACCCGAAGCGGACTGGTCCTGGACGATCCCGCCGTGCTGGATGCGATGGAGTCAGCCGGAGAGGGCGGATACCGTTTTTTGCCGCTGAAGGTATCCAAGACCACCGGTGCGATCGCAGGAGACGCTCTGGCATCGGTGGAGCAGCTGGGGAAGCTGGGACGGCACATCCAGCGGGTGCTTGGGGACATCTGCCGGGAGCTGGGCAGAGGCGATATCTCTGCCGATCCCTTTTGGCGTGGGCCGGAGCATAACGCCTGCCGCTACTGCGATTATGTTGCCGCCTGCCATTTTGAGGAGGGGCGGGGCGGGGATCGCCGCCGCTGGCTGCCCGGCGTCGGGGCCCGTGAATTTTGGGAGAATCTGGACCAGGGCGGAGAAATGCCCTGATGAGGAGCGCGTATGGAAGCTGCGGTTTATAAGTTGGAAATTTTTGTTCCGGAACATTATCTGAGTGGAATTTGCGAGGCGCTGTGGTCGGTGGACGCAGGGCATATTGGGAAGTACGACCGATGCCTGTCCTGGAGCCGGGTCAGCAGCTGCTGGCGGCCTCTGGAGGGGGCCGCTCCCTACGATGGGACGGTGGGGCAGCTGTCCCAGGCGGAAGAAATCAAGATTGAGGTGTGCTGTCTTGCGGAACGGCTGAAAGAAACCCTGGACGCGGTGAAACAGGCACATCCCTATGAGGAGCCGGTCGTCAACGTGCTGCCGCTGAAAAAAACTGGACTGTGAGGAGACCAAATTGGACATCGAACTTTACTACATCGAGGAGGGGGAGGGGTTCCCCCTGGTTCTTCTCCATGGAAACGGGGAGGATCACACCTATTTCGAGCATCAGATCGAGCCTTTTTCCGCCCGCTATCGGGTGATTGCCCCGGATACCAGAGGGCACGGAAAATCTCCCCGTGGAGAGGCCCCGTTTACCCTGGAACAGTTTGCGGAGGATTTGAAAGCGTTTTTAGACGGACTTGGCATTTCACAATGCCATCTTTTGGGGTTTTCCGACGGGGGCAACATCGCATTGATCTTTGCGCTGAAGTATCCGCAGTACATTAAAAAAATGATCTTAAACGGAGCGAATCTGGAGCCGTCCGGGGTAAAGCGGAGCACTCAGTTGCCCATTGAGCTGAATTGGGCTGCGCTGCAGGGGCTTCGGCATATTGATCCGAAGGCCCAGGCAAAATTTGAGATGCTGGATCTGATGGTTACCCAGCCCCACATTGATGCGCTGGCGCTGCGGAGGCTTCGGATGCCCACGCTGGTCGTTGCAGGAGATAAGGATTTGATTCTGGAGGCGCATACCCGCTCCATTGCCGCTCCCATTCCGGGCTGCCGGTTGGAATTTTTACCGGGCGACCACTTTTTGGCGAAAAAGAACTGGGGGCCCTTCAACAAGCTGGTGCTGGAATTTTTGGAGGAAAACAACAAGGGAGTGTAAGAAGCACGCAGGCTGCAGAAAAGATTTTTCTGCGGATGCTGCATGATTGGAACAGAAAAAGGAGGCGGATCCATGGCTTTTCCGCTGACAGAGGAACAACGAAAGATTGTTGACGACCGCGGCGGGGAGCTGCTGGTGTCCGCCGCCGCCGGGTCGGGTAAAACACGGGTGCTGGTGGAGCGGCTGCTGGACCGGGTGGACGGGGGCGGGATTGACATCGACCGCTTTCTGGTGATTACATACACCAAGGCAGCCGCCGCGGAGCTGCGTACCCGCATTGCCCAGGAACTGGCCCGCCGCCTGGCCGAACGGCCGCAGAATCGGCATCTCCGCCGCCAGACCACCCTGGTCTACCGGGCGCAAATTTCCACCATCCACTCCTTCTGCTCCGCGTTGCTGCGGGAGAGCGGCCATCTGTTGGATCTGGATCCGGATTTCCGCCTGTGCGATGAGGGGGAGGCCCAGGTCCTTATGACTCAGACCCTGGAAGAGGTTTTGGAGAAGCGGTACGAGGGACTCGATCCGGAGAGCCCCTTTGCCCAGCTGGTGGACACCCTTTCCGCCGGTCGGGATGACAGTCGTCTGACGCAGATTGTGCTGGATATTTCCAATCGCATCCAGAGCCATCCGGATCCGGAGCGCTGGCTGAACACACAGAAGCAAGTTTGGGAGCTGGAGGGCGTGTCCGATCTGGCACAGACCCCCTGGGGCTCCCTGCTGCTGCAGGAGGTTCGCCGCCAAGGACGCTGGTGCCGGGAGCGGCTGGCTCAGGCGCTGGTACTGGCTCAGTCCGACGAGCTGCTGGAGGTCAATTATGCCCCCTCTCTGTCCGCATCGCTGGATGGTTTGGAACCGCTTCTGTCCGCGCAGGACTGGGATCAAGCCGCGGCCTGTCTGCCGGTCTCCTTTCCTCTCGTGGGCCGGAAGAAAAAGCGGGCCAAGCCGATCAGCCCCATGGAGGAGGAACAGGCGGCCCAGGCAGGGGAGCGGATGAAGGCCATCCGTACCCGGTGCAAAAAACAGCTGGACAAGATGGCGCAGATGATGGAGGCAGACAGTGCCTCTCTGCTGGAAGAACTGGCGCAGTCCCGCCCCGCCGTTCAGGCGCTGATGGATCTGGTCATTAATGTTCAGCACGCATACGCGGAGGAAAAGCGCCGCCGGAGCCTGCTGGATTTCTCGGATCTGGAGCACTTTGCCGTCAGGCTGCTGCTGGACGAGGACGGGCAGCCTACCCCATTGGCGGACAGCTGGTCCGCCCGTTTTGAAGAGGTCCAGGTGGATGAGTACCAGGACACCAATCAGGTTCAAAACGCAATCTTTTATGCCGTTTCTCAGCGTGGGAGAACCCTGTTCCAGGTTGGGGACGTAAAACAGTCGATTTACCGCTTCCGTTTGGCCGATCCCACCATCTTTTTGGACAAGTACCACCGCTTTTCCGATGGAGACCGGGCGGAAGATGGGGAACCCCGAATGCGGGTCCTGTCTCGAAACTTCCGGTCCCGCCCTGAGGTGCTGGAGGGGTGCAACGACCTGTTTCGAAACATTATGTCAGCTGAATTCGGGGAGATGGACTATACCGACGACCAGGCATTGGTCCCAGGGGCCGCGTTTCCGGCGGGGACAGACTATGCTCTGGAACTGGACGGCCTGGACTTGTCCTTTTTGGGGGAGCAGGAGGGGGAGAAGGACAGCAAGGACCTGCTGGAGGCCCGGTTTGCCGCCCGCCGGATTCGGGAACTGCTGTCCGCCCCGCTGATGGTCACAGAGGGGGATACTCTGCGGCCTGTCCGTCCCTCCGACATCATGGTGCTTCTGCGCAGCCCGGGTTCGGTCCTGCACCACTATCTCCAGGCCTTTGAGGAGGAGGGGATCCCCTGGGTATCCGACGGGGGAGAGGACTTCTTTGCCACGACCGAGGTGAACGTGGCCCTGTCCATTTTGCAGATCGTGGACAATCCCAGGCAGGATGTCCCCTTGATTTCGGCTTTGCGCTCTCCGGTGTATGGGTTTTCCGGGGATCAGCTGGCGTTCTTGCGCGCGGACGCTCCGGGAGATTTCTACGATGCCCTGGTCCATGGTAAGGAGCAGGGGGATGAGGAGTGCCGGGATTTTTTGGAGCAGCTGGCCGAGCTGCGCTTTGGCGCAGGAGATAAAACCTGCCGTCAGCTAATTTGGCACATTTATGAGAAGACCAACCTGTTGGGCGTCTTCGGCGCCATGGGCGGGGGACGGGAGCGGCAGGACAACCTGCTGTCTCTGTATGCTCTGGCCGGTCAGATGGAGGAGGCGCGGTGCCGCTCTCTGTTTCAATTTCTGCGGAGGCTGGATCGGTTGAGAACGATGAAGGCAAAAATCACTGCCGCCGGCCCTGGGCGGGAGGGGGAGGGCGTGTCCATCCTGTCCATTCACCGCTCCAAGGGGCTGGAGAAGCCGGTGGTGCTGGTGTGCGGACTGACTCGGCGACTGAACCGGGATGATCTGATGCGCCCGGTGCTGTTCCATCCGAAGCTTGGGATTGGCCCCAAGGGTTTGGACCGGGAACGGATGGTGGAATATTCCACCCTGGCCAGACGTGCGGTGGCTCGCCAGCTGGAACGGGAGATGATGGCCGAGGAACTGCGGCTGCTGTATGTGGCCATGACCCGGGCCAAGGAGAAGCTGATTTTGACCCTGGCCATGACGGACGGTCTGCGAGCGGTAGAACGGCTGGGGGAGGATTTGTCCATCCCCGTGTCCCCGATGGCGCTGGAAAACCAGCAAACTGTGGGGCAGTGGATCTTGCTGCATGCCCTTACCCGTCCGGAAGCGGCTTCGTTGCGGGCGGCTGCGG
>JBFWME010000108.1:0-4619 GCA_050251755.1 Lawsonibacter sp.
TGGAACTTTCTTTTTCCTGCCTGTTATATTCCAGGGCTTATCCTCATACATTGTAGGGAAACTACCGGCTGACCAAAGAGGCCGAAGGAGGAATCGCAGTGGAAGACCGCAAAATCTACGAGGATATCGCGCTCCGGACCGAGGGCGACATCTACATCGGCGTCGTGGGGCCGGTCCGTACAGGAAAATCCACATTTATCAAGCGTTTTATGGAGACTCTGGTGATTCCAAGCATTGACAACGTATACCGCCGTGAGCGGGCCAGGGACGAGTTGCCCCAGAGTGGTTCCGGCCGAACCATTATGACTGCGGAACCAAAATTCGTTCCAGAGGATGCGGTTACAGTGGCAGTGGACGGCGGGGCCGCCTTCCAGGTTCGACTCATTGACTGCGTGGGCTATATGGTCAACGGAGCGGTGGGGCAGATGGAGGGCGACATGGAGCGGATGGTCACCACTCCATGGTTCGATTATGAAATTCCAATGGCGGAAGCGGCGGAGATCGGGACCCGGAAAGTGATTTCGGATCACTCGACCATCGGCATTGTTGTAACGACCGACGGCACCATTACAGATATCCCCCGGGAAGACTATGTGGAGCCGGAGGAACGGGTCATTTCCGAATTGAAGGAACTGGGAAAGCCCTTTGTAGTGCTGCTCAACTCGGCATATCCAAATACCGAGCGGGCTCAGGCCATTCGAGCCGACATTGCCCAACGGCATGACGTGACCTGTGTGGCAGTCAACTGCCTGGAACTGGACCGGGATCAGATCAATGATCTGCTGAAAAGCGTGCTGTATGAATTTCCCTTAAAGGAATTGGATTTGTTCCTGCCACCCTGGGTTGATGCCCTTCCCCAGGAGCATCCGATTAAAGCGGCCCTTTATGCCGCCATCCGGGAGGGTACGGGGCAACTTCATCGAATCCGGGATGTGGAACAGGCCGTATCTGCCTTCCAGTCCTGCGAGATGGTCAGTGATGCCCGGATCACGTCCGTCCAGCTGGGTACCGGTTTGTCGGTGGCGAAGCTGGATCTGCCACGCGCGCTCTTCTATGCCACCTTGTCCCAACAGTCCGGCTTCCAAATCGAAGATGACGGGGATCTGATGTCTCTGCTCACGAAATTGGCCGCGGTAAAGGCCTCCTACGATAAAGTGGCCGACGCACTGAAGGAGGTGGAGGAGACCGGCTATGGAATTGTCGTACCCTCCATTGACTCCCTGGTGCTGGAGGAGCCGGAAATCATGAAGCAGGGGGGACGGTACGGAGTCCGCCTGAGGGCCAGCGCCCCGTCCATCCATATGATCCGGGCAGATATTGAGACCGAGGTGTCCCCAATTGTCGGCGGAGAGAAGCAAAGCGAGGATATGATCAACTATCTGCTTCAGGAGTACGAAGGGGACTCCAGCAAAATCTGGGAGGCCAATATCTTTGGAAAATCCCTCCATGAGTTGGTAAACGAGGATTTGAACGTTAAGCTGAAACGGATGCCGGAGGATGCTCGGTTGAAGCTGCGGGAGACGCTTCAGCGCATCATCAACGAGGGTTCCGGCGGATTGATTTGTATTATTCTTTAATGACAGTAAGGCCCGGCATCCATAAGATGCCGGGCCTCAGCCCGTCAAAAAAGCTTTTTTGACGGGCTAAAACAAATCTCATAACTTTTTTAAAAAGTTATGAGATTTGTTTTGATTGGACAGGAAAGGGAACCCTGACGGTTCATCTCCGCGCCAAGTGCCGCCCCTGCGGGGCGGTTACGCTCCGAAACGTCCCTCGGGTCAGCCTTTCCCAGTATCCTCCCCTCCGAACCCTTCGGATTGAGGGCTTTTCGACGGACAGTGAGAAGTGGCAGGGAAAACAGGGAGGAGGGGAACCTCTTCACAGTCAAAGGCGGCATACAGAGATCATCTCTGTGTGCCGCCTTTATATCGAATGCTCCCGTGCACCGTTCGGTTAAGGCGAGGGGAGTTAAACCCGACCCGCCCCAGTCTTGTTAAAATCAAGCCTGACTTTGTTGTCGTCCTCGGCATACGCCGGTATGCCTTCGTCCTCCGCCGCGTCAGACGCGAATTTCCCGGCGGCTGAGGTCAAAGAGTTTTTTGCCGCATTGAGTGTTCCCGGCCAGGCAGACGACGCCGGCGGGCTAACGCCAGCCAAGGAGGATAACAAAGCCGGGGGCGCTCAAGGAGAACAAAAAACCGGGTTGGGTTCAACTCCCCTCGCCTTACGAGAGGCGACCCTTAAAATCTTGATATCCAAAGGTTCGGATCTGCTGGATGCTGCCGTCCTGCTTTTGCAGCAAAATGGAGGGCAGGCGCATTCCGTTAAAGGTGTTGTTTTTCACCATGGAGTAAATCGCCATATCTTCAAAAATCAGTTTGTCGCCCACCTGTAACGGGTGGTCAAAGGAGTAATCTCCGATCACATCTCCGGCCAGACAGGTTGCACCTGCAAGCCGGTACGTGTAGGGCTTCTCTCCGGGCTGCCCGCTGTTCTGCAGAGGCGGGCGGTATGGCATTTCCAGCACATCCGGCATATGACAGGCGGCGGAGGCATCCAGAAGCGCGATATCAATGCCGTTGTGAACAATGTCCAGTACCGAGGCAACCAGATCACCCGCGCGATAGGCAACTGCCTCGCCCGGCTCCAGATAGACCTCGACCGAATATTGTGCTTGGAATTGGCGGATACAGTCCACCAGCGTCCGGCGGTCATAGTCACTGCGGGTAATGTGGTGACCGCCCCCAAAGTTGATCCATTTCATCTGGGGAAGAAACTCTCCGAATCGCTCCACCACCGCACCCAGGGTTTCCACCAGCGCGTCGCTGTTCTGTTCGCAGAGCGTATGGAAATGCAGCCCTTCGATCCCATCCAGTAGCTTTGGCTGGAACTGTTCACGGGTGACCCCAAGCCGGGAGCCCTCGGCGCAGGGGTCATAGATGCCATGGTCCTGGGTGGAATGCTGGGGGTTGATGCGGATTCCGCAGCTTTTCCCGGCCTCGAGTGCCCGCTCCCGATACTTCTCCCACTGGGAAAAAGAATTGAAGGAGATATGGTCGCAGAGACCGAGGATCTCGTCAAATTCCGATTCCAAGTACGCCGCGGAAAAGATGTGAGTCTCCTTGCCCATTTTCTCATGGCCCAGCCGCGCTTCAAACAATCCGCTGGCCGTGGTTCCGGCCAGGTAGCGACCGATCAGGGGATACACCGCAAACATGGAAAACGCCTTTTGTGCCAGAAGAATCTTGCAGTTTGCCTGCTCGGCAACCTCAGCCAAGATGGTGAGGTTCTGGATCAGACAAGCCTCATCCACCACATAGCAGGGAGTTTCTACGGAATGCAGGCTGCTGCTCATTCATCCACCAACACAGGGGAGAAGTCCTCCACCCAGGGCAGCCCCCACTGGTTGAGTGCCGCCATGAAGGGATCGGGATCAAATTCTTCGATGTTCCAGACTCCGGGCTTGTTCCACGTGCCGTTCATCACCAGCATGGCGCCGATCATGGCGGGGACCCCTGTGGTATAGGAAATGGCCTGGCTGCCCACCTCTTTGTAGCACTCCTGGTGGTCGCACACATTGTACAGGTAGTAGGTCTTTTCTTTGCCGTCTTTTACGCCCTGGAAGATACAGCCGATGTTGGTCTTGCCAACCGTGCGCGGGCCAAGGCTGGCAGGGTCAGGCAGCACCGCCTTGAGAAACTGCAGGGGGACGATGGAGTGCCCCTCGTATTCAATGGGCTCAATGGAAGTCATACCCACATTTTCCAGGCACTTGAGGTGGGTGAGGTAGCTCTGGCCGAAGGTCATGAAAAAGCGGATCCGCTGAATGCCCTTAATATTGAGGGCAAGGCTCTCCAGCTCCTCGTGGTGGAGCAGGTACATATCTTTTTTACCAACCTGCGCAAACTCATACTCGCGCTTAATTTCCATAGGCTCGGTTTCCACCCACTGCCCCTTTTCCCAGTAGCTGCCCTTAGCCGTCACCTCGCGGATGTTGATCTCCGGGTTGAAGTTGGTTGCAAAGGGATATCCGTGGTCGCCGCCGTTGCAGTCCAGAATATCAATGGAGTGGATTTCGTCAAACTGATGCTTCTGCGCGTAAGCGGAAAACACACCGGTGACCCCCGGGTCAAAGCCGCTGCCCAGCAAAGCGCAGATTCCGGCCGCCTTAAATTTTTCCCGATAGGCCCACTGCCACTTGTATTCGAACTTTGCGGTGTCGGTCGGCTCGTAATTTGCCGTGTCAACATAGTTGGTTTTGGTTTTCAGACAGGCATCCATAATGGTCAAGTCCTGATAGGGGAGGGCCAGATTCAGCACCACGTCTGGGTGGAATTGTTCAATCAGCGCAACCAGCTCGTCCACATCATCCGCATTTACCTGCGCGGTATGGATCTTGGTCTTGGTGGTCCCCTCCAGCTTTGCCTTCAGGGCATCACATTTTGACTTGGTGCGGCTTGCAATGATAATCTCTTCGAATGCCTCGCTGTTCTGGCAGCATTTGTGGATGGCTACGCCGGCAACGCCGCCGCAGCCAATGATCATACAGGTTCCCATGGTGTTAGCTCCTTTCCTTGCTCAGCTGTAATATCAGCTCTCTGGTCAATTTGCATGCGGCC
>JBFWME010000109.1:0-4607 GCA_050251755.1 Lawsonibacter sp.
AGAACCGCAAGCTAAAGCTGAAAAACCGGCTTGTAATGCCACCTATGGCTACGGCAAAGGCAGATAGCATGGGCCTTGTCAGCCCAGCCTTACTGCAGTACTACAATGAGAAATCACAAGGAGGGTATCTTGGCCTGGTCATTACGGAGCATGCCTATATTACCCCGCAAGGAAAGGCAAGCGCAAATCAGCTTTCCTCTGCAACAGATGAGACAATCGACGGACTGACAAAGCTAGCACAGACGATTCAGCAAAACGGAAGTAAGGCGGTGTTACAGATCAACCACGCAGGCAGCGCGACCACGAAAGGAATTACAGGGGCGGACGTGGCAGGCCCATCGGCTGTCTGCAATCCATCGAAAGCAAATTCTGTGGTTCCGCTGGAGCTGACGCAGGCTGACATTTGCAATCTTGTTCAACAATTTGCCCAAGCGGCCAACCGTGCCAAAATGGCTGGATTCGATGGAGTGGAAATCCATTCTTGTCATGGGTATTTGTTAGATCAGTTTTTGTCCCCGCTTACGAATCGGAGAACCGATGCGTATGGCGGGAGTATTGCAAACCGGATTCGGATTCACCTGAACGTAATCGAGGCAGTCCGGCTTGCCGTTGGGGAAGATTTTCCGCTGCTACTCCGCATGGGAGCAACTGATCATATGGAGGGCGGTTTGTCCATGGAGGACAGCGTTGCGGCAGCTCAGGCATTTGAAAAAGCAGGCGTTGATATTTTGGATGTTTCAGGAGGAATGTGTCGCTTTGCTATTCCGGGAATCAATATGACCGAATGTTTTTCTCAATGTTCCAAAACGATAAAAGCAGCAGTATCTATTCCGGTTATCGTCACAGGAGGAATCAAGGAAGTGATGGAAGCGGAGGCGCTGCTCAGAGATAACCGGGCAGATTTGGTTGGAGTCGGCAGCGCAATTCTGAATGATTCCAGTTGGGCCAAAAAAGCCATGGATACGATGCAAGTAAAGTAATGCGGCCAGCACGTTAACTTGATTGTGCGTCGAGCAGGGGACTGCTTACAATATTTATGCCCCGGAGTTCCGGGTGATCCCGCAGCTCCACTGAGGCGTAGAAGTTATTCAGATCAGAGTGCAGAATAACCCGTTCCATCATATCCTCGCCAATAAAACAAATGTTCTACATTGAGTATATGACGACCGGGGAGAAATATCCACGAGTAAATAATGCCAGAGTAAGCGTGAACGCCAATACTAACCTGCCGATCGAGAAGGACGCGGAAATCCCGCTCTCCGAATGATGGAGAGCGGGGTTATTTTTGTTAGCATTTCGCGTTAGCATTTTTGCAAAAATTATGTTCTTTTGGCCACAATAGTTCTTTCGTAGCAGAAAGAAAATTTTTCTGTTAAAACCGGAGAACCCACTGATATCAAAGAAAAACCCGGCAAGCACAAGGCCTGTCGGGTTTTCTCTGCATGGAGCAGGTGAAGGGAATCGAACCCTCGTGTTCAGCTTGGGAAGCTGACATTCTGCCATTGAACTACACCTGCATGAATTCAGCTTTTACAATATAGCATAATTATTGCCGCTTTGCAAGGGGAAAACGAAAGGAAAATCAACAGATGCCAATATGAATTTTTTGCAGAGAAAGTTCAATTCACTGGAAGTATTGGAAAATTTTTATTTTCCCGGGTTCTGCCCATTGACATCGGGGCTTTGATATATTATAATACAAATATAAAAATAATGAGAGGAGTTATTATTAATGAAATTTTATCGTTGTAAGCACTGTGGAAACCTGATCACATTTTTGCACGCCAGCGGAGTGCCAGTCATTTGCTGTGGTGAGGAGATGGCCGAGCTTCTCCCCGGTACCGTGGATGCCGCTCTGGAGAAGCACGTTCCCGTCGTAGAGACTCAGGGCGCTACAGTCCATGTCAAGGTTGGCTCAGTGGCGCATCCCATGGTAGCGGAACACTTCATCCAGTGGATTGCGCTGGAGACGAACTTGGGCAGCCAGATCAAGTATCTTCAGCCTGGTCAGGCTCCGGAAGCCAGCTTTGTGCTGGCCGAGGGAGAGACGTTGGTTGCCGTTTACGAATACTGCAACCTCCACGGGCTGTGGAAGGCCTAACTCCAAAAAAACAAAGACAGAGCCCCGACTTGATCGAGTCGGGGCTCTGTCTTTGCCGGTTTGAACCGTAGATATTTGACGCAATTTGTAAAAATTGCATTGACACATGGACGGATTTTTCATACAATAACGGCAGTGTGTAGAAAAGAAAAGGGGGATTCTTCCGTGGAGTCCAAAGAAAATCGGATAAAAAGCAACCCCGCAGCACTGTTGCCCATCGGGGTTTTTTTAGTGCTGTATCTAGGCTGTGGTCTGCTGTTTGAGTATGGTCTGCACATTGAACTGGGTTTTTATCAAACCCCGGCCATTGTGGCGTTTCTCATTGCCCTGTTTGTCGCCTGCCTTCAAAACCGGAAGCTGGACTTCAACGCCAAGCTGAAGGTGATGGCCGGCGGTGTAGCGGACGAGAACATTCTGACCATGTGCCTTGTGTTTTTGGTGGCGGGAGCATTTTCCGGCGCCATCTCTGCCGCCGGCGGAGCTGAGAGCACGGTGAACCTGTTTCTCACCTTTTTGCCCATCCGCTTTGCGGTGGCCGGTCTGTTCCTCATCGCCTGCTTTGTGTCGCTGTCCATGGGTACCTCGGTGGGCACCATTTCTGCGCTGGCGCCCTTTGCCGTGGCAATGAGTCAGGCAACCAGCTTTGATGTTGTGCTTTGCATTGCTGCCGTGGCGTCCGGAGCGATGTTCGGAGATAATTTGTCCATGATTTCGGATACCACCATTGCCGCCGTCCGTACCCAGGGCTGTGAGATGAAGGATAAGTTCCGGATGAATTTCTTCATTGTTTTGCCGGCCGCCGTGGTTACCTTCCTGCTGTTTCTATTTCTTACCCCCGCCGGCTCCGGGGAGCTGACCATCGGGGCCTATGACGTATGGAAGGTTCTGCCCTACCTGGTGGTCCTGGTGGGTGCGGTGATCGGGATCAATGTATTTTTAATCCTGATTTTAGGCAGCGTCCTCAGCCTGATCGTTGGCGTGGCTACGGGAGCCTTTGCCTGGACCCAAGTGTTTTCCGTCATGGGGAATGGCGTCACCGCCATGTACGATATCACCGTGATCTCCATTATTGTGGCCTGTATCGGGGCGCTGGTGAGGGAATATGGCGGCATCCAGTGGATCATTGAGTTTGTCCGCCGCCAAACCAAAACCAAGCGGGGCGCCCAGCTGAGCATCGGCGCCCTGGTGGCCGCTGTGGACGTGGCTACCGCCAATAACACCGTGGCCATTGTGATGACCGGATCCATAGCCAAGGACATCAGCGAGGAATACGGGATATCTCCCAAGCGCACGGCATCTCTGCTTGACATTTTTGCCTCTATCATGCAGGGGATTCTTCCCTTTGGAGCGCAGCTGCTCTATGCTTCGGCGGGGGCGGGGGTGTCCGCAATCAAAATTATGCCCTATATGTTTTATTGCTACCTGATGGCCGTTTCTGCGATTGTTTTTATCCTATTCTGGCCGAATCAAAAGAGCGAGGCATGACCCCTGGATTCCAATTGAACCGGACTGCCGCGGCCAATCCGCGGCAGTCTTTTTATGCGGCAAGAAAAATAAAATTTTTTTGAAATATAAGAAGGAATTTGGCTGCCAATTTCGTATATTACATAAAGAAGCTCAGAAAGGAGGTTGCCGCCATGACATTGCGGGAACAGACTCAGCAGCGGGAGAGGGCGTTCCTCTCGCCCTATGCCTGCCAGTCTACCCAGACCAAGGGCCGTCAGCGGCCGGAGGAGGAGTGCTCGGTCCGCACCCCCTTTCAGCGGGATATCGACCGGATCGTCTACTCCAAGGCGTTTCGGCGGTTAAAGCACAAAACTCAGGTGTTTCTTCAGCCCGAAGGAGACCATTACCGCACCAGAATGACACACACGCTGGAAGTCAACCGCATCGCCCGCACCATGGCCCGGGCCCTGTCCCTCAATGAAGACTTGACCGAGGCCATTGCCCTGGGCCACGACCTGGGGCATACCCCGTTTGGCCACGCCGGGGAGCGCGCGCTGGACGCGCTGATGTCTGTCGGATTTGCCCATTACCTGCAGTCAGTTCGGGTGGTGGAGCGGTTGGAGAAGAACGGGGAAGGGCTGAATTTGACTTGGGAGGTGCGAAACGGCATTCTGTGCCACACCAAGGGCCAGCCGGCCGCCACGTTGGAGGGGCAGGTGGTCCGCTTGGCCGACCACATCGCCTACATCAACCACGACATTGAGGATGCCTTGCGTGGAGGAATCATTTTCCCGCTGGATATTCCGCTGGAGATATCTGGAGTCCTGGGCTTTACCCACGGCGCCCGGATCGACACGCTGGTTCAGGACGCCATCCGGGCCAGCCAGGACCAGTCTGAAATTCGCCAGTCCCCTGAGGTGGAGGCAGCCATGCTGGCATTGAAGGACTTTATGTTTGCCAGTGTGTACACCAGTCCGCTGGCCAAGGGCGAAGAAGGCAAGGCCCAGAATATGCTGCGGATGCTGTTTGAGCACTATCAGAGGAATCCGGATCAGCTGCC
>JBFWME010000110.1:0-4550 GCA_050251755.1 Lawsonibacter sp.
GCTGTGCCACGCCGGGGGTGTAGGCCAGAGACAAATCATCCTTGGTGGCCACGGGCACCGTCGCCACCACCTCAATCTTTCCCTTCCACTCCCCATGCAGGCGAAGGGATTCTGCTGCGTAATCCATATGGTTTCTTCCTCGCTTTCGATTGATGCCGGGCCTGGCCCGGACTTTTTCTTCCCGAGTATTATAATGCATAGAAAACAAATCCGCAAGCCTTGAAAGCCGAGGCGTCCAGTAAACATTATGATAACGCTGAGCACAAAAACTGTAACCGGTCTGTGTCTTTTTTCCGGAAAAAGCGTCACCTATGTGAGCTCGTTTCTCACTGTGGTACAGGATAGCTGAATTCTCAGGTCCGAAGGAAGATAAACAAAATTGCAAATACCAGTCCAAGCCCGGCCAGCAGCAGCCCAAATGCCAGGGAATGTGTGACTCCCTTCTCCGCCTGAGGATGGTCGGCGTATCGGCCGAAGTGCGGATCGTCCACCACCTGCTCCAAACTGGGTCTGGGAATATACGCCTCTCCCGTCAGCAGCCAGACCAGACGGCCCCGTCGGTCCAGCAGCCAGCGATAGCCATTCCGGTACACGGCCGGCAGTCCCCGAAACAGCAGTCGAAAGCCGATCCGATCGACAAACACTGCCGCGATCAGCAGAATTTGGGCCAACAGAGTCAGCATGGGTCGGTAAACCCCATATTCCAGATTGCACCAGCTTGGAATCGGATCTGCGTATTGCCGATCTCCCTCTGCGTTTTTCGGCATGCAAACAGTACGGACAAAGAGAAGATAGACCAGCGCCCCTGCCGCAAGAGAAATGGCCGCCCCCTCCAAATTCACCGCTGAGAAATAGCGCACTGCATGGGTGGGGGCCTCCCCATGGAAAAACGACCTGGCAAATGCTGCGATGGAATCCATTGTCCTATTTGGGAGCACGCCCAGCAGCGGCATCAAACATACATAGATCAAAAACGCCGCAGTGGACTCGGGTTTCATATAGCCGTTCTCCCGGTTCCATTTCTTGGACAAAATCTCCCTGGGCAGGCGGTTTCGTTCCACAAAAATGCAGATAAACAGTTTGAGCATGTAAGCCAAGGTGAGGCCGCCGGAGAGGAGGAATGTCCACTCCAAAGCCGTAAACAGCCAGGCGTGTTCCCCCGCCATCGCGAGATACTCCACAATACTCTCGTGGAGCAGGGTCTTGCTCACGTAGCCATTGAGCATGGGCAGCCCGGCCAAACTGACCATGGGAACCCCCATAATGAAGGCCAGCAGAGGTTTTCCGCGGCCAAAGCCACGGATCTCATTCAAGTCGAAGGAGTGGGTGGTCAGGTAGATCACCCCGGCCGCCGGGAAGAGCACCATTTTGATCAGGGAGTGGTTCATAATCTGAAGGATGGTGCCATCCACCGCCAGGGCGTTGTGATACCCCAACAGGCACTGCATGGACAGTCCTACCAGAATAAACCCGATTTGAGACACAGAGGAGCATGCAAGAGTCCGCTTCAAGTCGACGGAACACAACGCAAGCACCGCCCCCAGCACCATGGTGATGGCACCGATGACCGCCAGCATCATTCCCCATTGACCGCTGTGGAGGAACAATGTGGTGGACAGCACCGCGATTCCGTAGACGCCTGTTTTGGTGATCACGCCGGACAACACCGCCGAGGCCGGAGCCGGGGCTGCCGGGTGGGCGGTGGGAAGCCAGATGTGGAGAGGAAACGCCCCGGCTTTGGCTCCAAAACCCACCAGCGTCAGCAGTCCGCCTACCCACAGAAGCGTTTGATTCTCCGCCTCCGCAGCAGCCTGAGCCAATTCCGACAGCTGAAGCGTTCCCAGTAGATGAAAAAGCAGAAACAGGCCGGAAAGAGTGACCAGTCCGCCAATGACCGCGATCGCCAGATAGGTCTCTCCCGCCTTCAGCGCCGCTTCCTCCTCCGTCTGTACCACCGCAACGTAGGAGGTAAAGGACATCAGTTCGAAAAAGATGAATGTAGTGTATAAATCAGCAGACAGGAACACTCCCATGGTAGCTCCCAGCGTAAACAGCCAGAACATATAGTACCGATTGCGAAATTTTATATGGGCGAAATATTCTTTGGAAAAGATCGTAGCGGCCAGCCAGCCCGAGGCAGTTAAAAAGGCCATGACCAGATGAAAATCCCCCGACTCAAAGCCGATGCCAAGTCCGCAAACTCCATCCAATCGGACAGAGATCCTCTCTTGTGTTAAAATGGTCAAAACCAACAGCATTTCCAGCAGGACAACCGATCGCACAAAAATATCCCGGCCCTTCTTCCATACCCGGCCGATCAAATAACTGAACAGCCCGCAGACCATCGGGAAAAAAACTAAAAGCGTCAATGCCTTAGACAAAGAGAGCACCTCCTTTCCTGTTTGAATGCACTCTGAACTATCCGATCACCAGATGGGAGATCATTCCGACCACCCAGTTGGCCCACAGTCCAAGCGCGACCGAGGCCAGGGCCAGCACGGTCAGGGGCAGTGTCATACGCTTTCCCGGATCACGGCGGGCCAGTTTCGGTATTTTAACCGAGATTGCCCGGTTTTGCCGTGGAAAATAGGCCAGCATCACAATCTGCATGAAATATAGGACGGTGAGAATCGCGGATACGATAAGAGCGGCTGTTCCCAAATAGCCCAGCGGGGTGTTCAAATCGGCACACGAGGTGGCCAGCAGCCACTTACTGGAAAAGCCGGCCAGGGGCGGCACTCCCATCAGGCCCAGGGCAGCGGTGGTAAACGTAGCAAACACCACCGGCATCAACGGACCGCAGCCCTCAATATCCGGGACAAAGTCCCGATGCAGTTTAAAATGAATGGCGCCCACTCCAAAAAAGAGCGTGATCTTCAGCACCGCATGGAACACCATATGGGTCAGGCCGGCCACCAGCCCGGCTGTGGTCAGGGTAGTCACGCCCAGCAGAATATATGACAGGTTGCTGATGGTAGACCAAGCCAGCCTGCGCTTCAAGTGCTGGGTTTGAAGCGCCTTGGCCGAACCGAAGACGATGGTAACGATGGCCGCAGCCATGACCACGGTTTGAGCCCAGGTGCCTCGAAGAAGCTCAGGGCCAAAACCATACCAAGTGAGGCGAATCACCGCGAACACGCCTGCCTTGACTACCGCCACCGCATGGAGAAGCGCGGTCACCGGCGTAGGGGCCACCGAGGCCCGCAGCAGCCATTTGTGCCCCGGAACTACCGCCGCCTTGACTCCAAACCCAAAAAAGCCCAGTACATATGCCGCCAATAGAAGGTTCACGTCCAAATTCCCAACCGAAACTGTACCGCCGAACCGGAACATGCTCCCTCCATATTGGAGCAAGAATACCATCGCAATAAACCCCAGGGCCGCGCCGCTCATGGAATAGACCAGATAGACTCGCCCGGCGTATCGGGCTTTGCCGTCCATGCCGTGCATCACCAGGGGCAGTGTGACCAAGGTAAGCAGCTCATAGAAGAAGTACATGGTGAGAATGTTCGCAGAGAACGCGATGCCCAGGGTCACTCCAAAGGTAGCCAGATAAAACGCAAAGAAGCGGTTTTCGCCCCCTTCCCGGCTCATGTACTCGATGGCATACAGGCAGGCCAGGGGCCAAAGCAGAGCCACCATCGTTCCGAATACACAAGACAACCCATCCACCCGAAAGGCCACCGACAGATGAGGGTTCAGTTGTAAAAACACAAAGGGAGCGCCCCCTGTGCCGGCAGAGATGGCCATCATGGCGAGTACCGCCGTGGCACACGCCAAGCCAACGACATAATTCTGTCTTTGACGCCGATTCTTTGGATGCCAGACGGGCAGCAGCGCTCCGCCAAACATGGGCAGCACAATGGCACACAGCATCAGCATAGAGAACTCCCTCCCTTCTTAGTTGAGTTTGGCTTTCTGGTTCTGACCGCAGCGCCGATTCCGGCAGCCTTCGGCGCCAGCACACTCAGCCGACCCCTCGGCCCATCAAAACAGAGGGCCCACCACGGATTGGACAATCGGCCGGATTAGATTCGGAAACATGCCCAGCACCACCACAGCTGCGGTGAGCATGGTCAGGGTGATCCACATTAGCCAAGTGTCCTGCTGCTTGACCACGTTGCTGCGGTTAAATTCTTTTCCCGGGAAAAAGGCACAGGTCACAATGGGCAGCAGGTAGCCCGCAGTCAGCAGAGCCGACACCATCAGAATCGCGATTCCCCAGTAGGTCAACGCCCCAAGCCCGGCGTCCAGCGCTCCCTGGGCCAGCATCCACTTGGACAGAAATCCTCCAGTCGGCGGAATGCCGATCAGGGACAAAGAGGCCAGGGCGAAACACCACATGGGCGTGGCATAGGCCGTGCCCACTCCACGCATCTGGGACACCTGGGTCAAGTGGGTCTTATAGATAATGGCGCCAATGGCCATAAACAGGGCGTTTTTCGCAATGGCATGGAATACCGCCTGAAACAGCGCGCCTTCCAACGCGCCCGGTTGAAACAGCATCAGGCCAAAGATGACATAAGAAACCTGGCTGACGGTGGAGTAGG
>JBFWME010000111.1:0-4173 GCA_050251755.1 Lawsonibacter sp.
CCTCCGGAGCCGTCATGGGTTTCACGGTTGTTGGATTGGGTCTTTTTGACATCTCTGTCTGGCTCCACATTCTGAAGTATTTGGCCCACTATGATGCGCCTCAAATTGCCAAAACCATGGTGATGTTCGGAATGGGCGCCTCCTTTATGGCCCTGTTTGCCCGTGTGGGCGGCGGTATTTTCACCAAGGCCGCCGACGTAGGCGCCGACCTGGTGGGTAAGGTTGAGGCCGGCATTCCGGAGGACGACCCCCGGAACCCCGCCACCATCGCCGACAATGTGGGGGATAACGTAGGTGATGTGGCCGGCATGGGCGCCGATCTGTACGAGTCCTATGTAGGCTCCATCCTGGCCACCTTTGCGCTGGGCGTAACCGCCTATCCCGACCGGCCCTGGGGCGCCATGCTGCTGCCTATTTCCCTGGCCGTGGTCGGCATTTTCTGCTCTATCTTCGGTTCCTTCCTCATCCGCACCAAAGAGGGGGCTAGTCAGCGGGAACTGTTGGGCACTCTGCGGAAAGGCACCTACACCGCCGCCGTGATCGCCGCTGTCATCGCCGCCCCCCTCACCCACTATATTCTGGGCAACTGGGGTGTTTATATCGCCATTCTGTGCGGTCTCATCGGCGGCTGCGCCATCGGTTACTTTACCGAGTACTACACCTCCGACACCTACAAACCCACCCAGGCTCTGGCCAGCGCCACGGAAACCGGTGCGGCCACCACCATCATCGGCGGGCTGTCTCTCGGCATGCTGTCCACCATCGCCCCCATTCTGATCGTGGGAACCGCCGTGGTCGTCTCCTTCCTGGCCGCCGGTGGCTCTATGGCCACCGCCTCCGCCGACTACACCATCCGCTTCTCCAAGGGGCTATATGGCATCGGCATCGCCGCCGTGGGCATGCTGTCCACCCTGGGTATCACGTTGGCCACCGATGCCTACGGCCCCGTGGCCGATAACGCCGGCGGCATTGCCGAGATGTCCGGTTTGGGCGAAGAGGTCCGGGAACGTACCGACGCTCTGGATTCTTTGGGCAACACCACCGCAGCAACCGGCAAGGGCTTTGCCATTGGTTCTGCCGCTCTCACCGCTCTGGCCTTGCTGGTCAGCTATGTGGACATTGTCAAATCCAAGATGAGCCACGCCCCCGACCTGTCTCTCACCAATCCAGCCGTTCTGGTCGGGCTGTTTATCGGCGCCATGCTCACCTTCGTCTTTGCCGCGTTCACCATGAGCGCGGTCCAACGGGCCGCCCAGTCCATCGTGGTGGAGGTCCGCCGCCAGTTCCGTGAGATTGCCGGCATCATGGAGGGAACCACCGACCCCGATTATGCCACCTGCGTCGGTCTATGCACCAAGGGCGCATTAAAAGAGATGGTAAAGCCCTCTCTGCTCGCGATCATCGTCCCCATCCTCACCGGACTGATCTTGTCCGTGGAAGGGGTTGTCGGCCTGCTGGGCGGCGTCTCCGTCACAGGCTTTGCCATGGCCGTCTTTATGTCCAACGCCGGCGGTGCCTGGGACAATGCCAAGAAATACATTGAGGCCGGCCACCACGGCGGCAAGGGCAGCGAGAATCACAAAGCCGCCGTCATCGGTGACACCGTAGGCGACCCCTTCAAAGACACCTCCGGCCCTTCCCTGAACATTCTCATTAAGCTGGTGTCCACCGTTTCGATCGTATTTTCCGGGCTGATCGTCCACTTCCATCTGTTGTAATTTGAGTTATGACTCCTTTTTCGGTAAGGAACGGATTCTGGAGTCTTGGCGCAACACTTTATTTTGCTTGGTGACAAAGCACCCCCCCGCTGTTTTAAAACAGCGGGGGGGTGCTCCGTTTATCCCTCTTCTGCTCCGGGAATCATTTGGATGGCTGACTGAACGGTATCAAAGGCGCCTCCGCCCCACATGCCGGACATCGCATACTGTTTGGCCGTCATAAGGGGGTAGTTGAGATACCCAGTTTGATGGGTGTAGTTGACCCAGGAATCCAAAAGAGAACCGGGGGTCAATTCTTCCATGCCGTAGGTCACATAACCCCGGCATTGTTCCCCCCGCGCAGGCAAACTGAACAGTGCGAAGGGGTCGCTGCCAGCGGTGGTCCCAAAGAACATGGAGTTGGAGACATAGTCCTCGGTCTTTAAACTGTAATAATCTCCGACATAAGTCACTCCCCCGTTGTCATACAGCATCCGACCGGACAGTTCCCCCTCCAGCTGGAACCCGTCCCTGTCCAGGCGGTATGCCGGCCAGATTCGAATGCACTCTGTACTTCCTCTTACAGCGGGCTTCGTCTGCCACAGGAAATGGTGGATGACCCGCCAATGTCCCTCCGGCAGTTCCACCGCAATGCTGGTCAGCTTCAGTTCCTTTACATCGTACTCCGTATGGACCTGCGTATAGCCTTCCCAGGTTTCCGTCACCTCACGGCCGCTGTTGAAGGGGCATTCTTTCACCTGAACCGTCACGCCCAGCGCCCCCTCCAGTTTGGCCAGGTCTTCGGTGGACAGATCGTCCAGCACCGCCGCCGGAAAGTCCAAGTCCAGCAAGTTGTCCCGGACCTCCTCCAGCCCCGCCTGTTCTTTAGTCTCCACCGGGGTCCACTCCATGGGGTAACGGCCAAACAGAAGCCCAGCCAGAGCAATACACACAGCCAGGGCGGAGAACCAGCCGATCCATATGGTACGGTCAGACAGCCGCACCGGGGCGGCCTGCACCTGGTATCCCGCTTCGTCTAACAGAGCGGGCAATTTGGATAGTCCACGCAAAATACAAACATAGGCGATCAGCAGGGGGATAACCAGCAGCCAGCCCTGGGCCTTCAACAGTCCCAGCACGCACAGCACCCCATACCATACCATCAGGCCCACAACCGGTCCCGCCTCGTCGGGCTGTCCCGCCTTGCGGCGCACCACCCGGATCCCCTGCCACAGGCACAAGAGCTGGATCATCGGGATCGCCAAGGTAAGCCAGATCCAATCCGGCGGATCCGTCTGCGTTCCCCACAAAGCGGCGTTTCCCACCAACTCTATAAATTTACTGGCCACATTATACAGGCTGATGATCCAGCAAACGGTAAAATAGTTGTTTTCCTTCCGCAGCGTCCGGAACCCCAGCCACAGCAGGATCACACCGATGGCTGGCAGCAAGTAATTCAGATACAGGAAGTTTAAGGTACAGGTGGTCAGTCCAAGCCCCCAGACAATGCGTTCCATCGCCTGTCTCCAGGGCGTGACCTCCTCTGTCTCCCGGTCGGGCAGGGGCAGGTCGGTCAGCTCTTCTTCGATGATGCGGTCAAACTCCCGGTCGTCCGTCATGCCTGATCACCTCCCAACTCGTCTCGCAGACGATTTCTCAGCCGGTGCAGCCGCCCTTCCACAGCCCGCTGGCTCAGGCCAAGCTCGGCAGCCATCTGGGATGTGGACTGCAAGTAATAATATTTTCGATAAAACAGATTCCGTTCCTGGTTCCCCATCTGGTCCACTGCCCGCTGAAGCCTCTGAACACGCTCCTTTTGCAGTACGCAATCTTCCGGCCCCGGATTAGGATCCGGCATTTTGTCGTCAGGCTCCTCCAGAATCCGCCGGTGGCGCTGGCCGGCCCGTCTCCGGTTCCGGGCTGTATTCCGTGTCAGGGCAGACAGCCAGGCCGGAAACGAACCTTTTTCCGAAGCGTAGCTCCCGATCTTATCCCATATCAGTAGCGTCACATCAGACAGACATTCTTCCCGCTCCCTGGGGTCGTCTAAAATGGGCGCAATGATATACCGAAGCAGCGGGCCGTATTTCCGAAGCAGTTCGTCCAGTCCCCGCTGTTCCCGTCCATTCAGCAGCTGCGTCAGCTCCCGGTCGTCCACCGTTCTCTCCCCTTTCCCATATGGTTCTATTGTATCATACACAACGAAAGGGCAAAACCCACGCAGCTGTGCAAATGTTTTTCATTTTCAGTATATTCAGCTTTGGATTGCGCAAACTGAACAGCGAGGTGATGCATATGGACCCAATGCGGGATCTGCCCATGGGCTTCGGCATGGCCCTGCTTCAAAACGAACAGGCCACCCGGGCCTTTTACGCGCTCTCTCCCGCTCAGCAGCAAGAGATCATTCAGAGAACCCACGCAATTTCTTCCAAAGCGGAGATGCGCTCTTTGGTAGACAGCCTGACCAACTCCAACG
>JBFWME010000112.1:0-4169 GCA_050251755.1 Lawsonibacter sp.
GCTACGCCCCCATAAAAAAAGAAACTGGAAGCTGGAAATGGACGGCGCTGGCCGCTGCAATTCCAACATCCGTCGGAATCGTCTCTTGTATTCTGTTTGCCACGTTTGCGCATTTTATTGGATGAGTAACTTGGTATTTCCTTCTAGACAAGTTAGTAACAGCAATCGAACTTTTAGGATGTAATCTTAAATCATGACCAATTAATTACCGTTGCCAATCAAACGGGCGGCATCGTCATTTCGACCGCCTACGCCAATCTCGTCGGCATCGGGCTGGCGTAGGAAGGGAAAAAGGTGCTATTTGGTAGACAGCGATCCGCAAGGATCCCTGTCTATCAGTTTTGGTAATCCCCAGCCCGAACTGCACGTAACGCTGGCGACGATAATGGGCAAGGTGCAGAACGAATAACCCATCGCCCCCGGCGATGGAATTTCACATCATGACTAAGATGTCGATCTCATTCCTGCCAACATCGAACTTTCCAGCATGGCGGTATCGCTTGTCAAGCCAAGGAAGATGTAATTTCAGAAATGTATCGGTTTCTCTTTTATTAGATGGGTATCCTCCTTGTAAAGCAAAAAAGTGCCGGCCTCCAATTATTTTAACTAGCTATCAGCGCTACGTTGACATGTGGATGCGAAGCGCCCACTAGGTTTGGTTTATAACTTATAAAATTTTTACAAGATTTTTCTTACAAGTATTTTGGGCTATTCCAGACACATTTGTATCTTGCCTTATGGACGAGAGGTGGATGTGAACCGAGCCCACCTCCCGCATGAGCTGATCTAAATGCCTCAATCGGCATCCGAAGTAGGCTTTGCGCTAACATCAAACGTAATATTAACATAATAAAATCTCAGGCCACCAGTATTGTGAAATTGTGTCCGTGCCAACGAGTTTATATGAACAGTAAGCCGTTCCATTTCGGAACGGCTTACTCAGTATCAGGCTTATTCCCTTCAACAGCTGGGATGAATGGCCGCTTTTATTTCTTGACGGCCTCATCGCTTACAATAAGCACGCTCCGATACATAGGACCGACTGATGCCGCACTGCACGGCAATTTCCCGCTGTGTCTGGGGCGGAAGATCATCCAACCCATAACGCCGGATAATAATGGTGCGCTCCCTGGCCGTCAGGCAGGTTCCTACACACCGACGTACTTTTTGGCAGGCATCCCGGGTATCCAAATCCTCCAGCATGTTGTCATCCACCGCAATGACATCCATCAGGGACAGGGAGCCCCCCTCTCCCGCCGATTCCAGTGTGTCGGCCAGCGAAACTTCTCCTTGGAGCTTGCGTTGGGATCTGAAGTGCATCAGTATCTCATTTGCGATACTCTCCCAGCGGAACAGGCGTCTCCCCGTCGGACCCGTGCAGGAAGATGCAGGCTTTCTCTCCATTCCAAACCACTTTGGACACCAAAAGCCCGGCAGTCTCCCGCTTCTGCGCCGGACTTAGGCGTTCCATTGCCCCGTCCAGTCTGGCCAGAGTCCGCCCCAACTCTTCCAGCTCCGCCTGGGACAGCTCCTCTCCGTTCTCCTCCTGTTCCAGCAGCGCAATCCGACGGTCCGCCTCCTTGATATTCGGATGAATCGCTTCGATCTTTTCCACTAAATACCCTTCCGCCGAAGTACCGGCGGCCCGCCCCAACGCGGAGATCAGCCCTTCCAGCTTAAGGCCTCGTTTTTCCCGTTCTTCTTTCCAGCGCCTCAGCTCCTCGCTGCGCCGCTTCTCTCCGGAACCCAGACCTTTTTTCTCCTCTTCCAGTCGAAGGCACAGTTCTCCGCCGTCCTCAGAAAGGGCTGAGAGTGTCTTCCACACGATCCGGTCCAGTTGGTTCCCGTCCGCGTTTCTCATCGCGCAGCACTGCCCCCGGCTTCGTTCTTTGGTGGTACACAAATAGGCATAGACCGGTTCTCCCCGGTTGTTTTTGCGTTGGGTGAGCTTGGGCCGCATGTAGTCCCCGCACTGCCCACACCGCAGCAGACCGGACAGCAGGGCCACCTGGCTTCTCGGCTTTCTGCTCCCCCGGAGACGGCCGCGCTCCAAAAGCCGCTGTACCCTGACCCAATCCGCCCCTGAAATCAGTCCCTCATGCCCGCCAACGGCAATGATCCAATCCTCCATCTCCCGATTCTGGTGGGCCTTTCCCCGACGCTGAATGGTCCGATTATAAACTGCGATTCCGTGTGCCCCATCAAACTCTTCGGCCCTGGCAAACAGTTCTGCTCCCTGCCGGCGAAAATACTCCAAAGCGTCTGCGTCTGCCGTCATATAGACCGGGTTGGTCAGGATCCCTTTAATGGTGAAGCGAGTGAAGGGCTTCCCGTTTTTGCTCAAACAGCCCCGTTGGAGCAGATAGGCGTCGGTTCCGGTCAGGGAGCCGGTCCTTAAAAATGTCTGAAAAATCAGCCCAACCAGCTGTGCTTCCTGCGGAATCACTTTTAGCTTACAGGAACGGCGTACTTTGCCGTCTACCGTCACCCGCTCCACCGCTTCGGAAGCGTACCCAGTGGGGGTGACACCGCCCAGCCAGCGCCCCGTCTTGGCCAGCTCGTGCATATTGTCCCGAATTCGCTCGGCAATGGTCTCCCGCTCCAGCTGGGAGAATACCGATGCAATGTACATCATCGCCCGCCCCATGGGAGACTGGGTGTCAAACTGTTCCTTAATCGAGAGAAACGAGATTCCCAGGTCATGCAGTTCCTGAATCAACCCGGCAAAATCCCCAATACTGCGGCTGATCCGATCCAGTCGGTAGCACACCAGGACAGAAAATTTTCCGGCCCTGGCATCTTCCATCATCCGCTTAAATTGGGGCCGGTCCAGCGTACCCCCGGAAAACCCCTCGTCCTCGTAGACCAAGGTTCCCTCCGCTTCTTTTCCCAGGTGAAGGCAAATATACTGGCGGCATAGCTCGATCTGGTTTTCGATGCTCTCCCCCTTCCCGGTAAACCGGGATTTTCTGGAGTAAATGGCACAAATAACTCCCATTTATCTCCCGTCCTTCTCCAATGCACTCGCTCTGTCCCGATCTTGGCATAGTCTTCTGACTCTGCGGAGCAGCGCCGTCTTTTGCTCCTCCGGGCAAGATAGCTCTCCAATGGCCGTTACCACCCCCCTGGCATGGGCCCGAGCCACCCGCCGGTACAGCTCCTTCTGTCCTTCCCATTCTTGTGGCCCATAGACTGTTACTTCCACAGCGGTCCCCCCCCCTTATTTTGGCATCCGCTTCATCCTATGGATGCCAAACATGGGATATGTCCCAAAGATTTTTGCACCGCCACTCGACAACCACTAAAAATTTTGTTAATATAAAACTAATACAATATAAAGAGGGGAATTAATATGTCACACCTGCGCAGCAATCACAATGAATCCATTGACCAGTTGTTCCGTGCCATGCTCTCCTTAAAAGATATTGATGAGTGCTATTCCTTCTTCAGCGACCTGCTTACCGTTCAGGAACTGACCTCCTTTGCCCAGCGGCTCCAGGTGGCCCAGCTGCTGGCCCAAGGTTATACCTATAAAATGGTCTGGGATCAGATCCCAATCAGCAGCTCCACCATTACCCGTATCAACACAGAGCTGCGCTACGGCTCAGGCGGCTATCAGATGGTGTTGGACCGCTTGGCTCAAATGGATTCGGAACACGAGGCCACCTCTGACGTCCCGGAAAAGCCCTGATCCCAGTGTGTTCGGATCTCACCCGGTATTTTATTTCCACGGAAAAACAGACGGCCCACGGATCAAATATCCGCAGGCCGTCTGTTTTTTACAAAAAACACATCGCGTCATTGCCGAGTTTTCCGGCGTGTTCGGGCAACCGTTCCCGTCACTCGCGCCGCTGGGATGACAAAGCGCCGACTCAAAGTTCCACTTGAATGGGTTCCCCCAGGGTGACGGGGCCGCCAATGTAGGCAGCCACCACCCTTCCGTCTTTCCGCACCACTGTAGCGCGGACGACGCCGGCAGGCTGGATATAGTCCCGGGCAAACGTCCCATCCGGGCCGTTCATGCTCTGCGCCACGGCGGCGGCCAGAGATCCGGAACCACAGCTCCCCTCCCACACCAGCGTATTGGTGGCGGGAACCTTTACCAACGGGGTCATGCGCTGCTGCTCACGATCCAGGAAAATCACGCCGTAAGCGTCCAGTCCCGGGAT
>JBFWME010000113.1:0-3963 GCA_050251755.1 Lawsonibacter sp.
CGCATCAGCCTTCTCCATGGGGCGCTAATCGAGCCGTTGGCGGTATGCTTTCACGCTTTGGAGCGTTCACAGTCGAAACCGGGCGATACAGCTGTCATAATTGGAGCGGGCCCGATTGGGCTTATGACCGCATTAGTCGCTCGATATCTGGGGCTGCACGTGGTAATCTCTGAAATGAATCCCATTCGCATTGAGAAAGCCCGGCAATTTGGACTTACCACCGTTAATCCTAAGGATATGGATCTTCGGCAGTACATTTTTTTTGCCACGGATGGTGTCGGTGCAGACGCTATATTTGAGGTGTCGGGGTCACAGGCGGGTCTGGACACCGTAACAGAACTGATCCATCCGCATTCCCGTATTGTCTTAGTTGCGGCCTACCCGCACCCCATGCAGCTTAAGTTGCAAAAGCTGTTTATGGGGGAAGTAAACCTGACCATGACGCGCAATTACAATCATTCCGATTTTGATGCCGCGATCAAAATGATGGAAGCTGCTTCTGTAAATTTTGACGCTTTGATTACAACCATTCTTCCTCTGGATCAGGTCCAGCAGGGAATGGAATTGTGCGGTTCCCCGTCCGGAGAAGTCGTAAAGGTTATGATTAGCTGCCAGAGTCACACGCCTGCAACTTTTAATTAAAACGGAGGTACTTACTCAGCTATGAAACTGAACAGAAGTGAAATCGAGGCAATTATACCCCACCGGGACCCGATGCTCCTGGTAACCACCGTGGAGGATATGACTCCCGGCGAGCGTATTACCGCCACGTTTTACGTGGACCCCTCCCGGGAGATTTTTAAGGGCCATTTCCCCGGTGACCCGGTTTTACCAGGCGTCTATTCCGTGGAGTGCATGGCTCAGACCGCGGATATTCTGCTGCTTTCCACACAGCGGTATACCGGAAAAGTCCCCCTGTTTCTGGGAATCAACAACGTGCGGTTCCTGAAGAAAATCCTTCCCGGTGACACAATTGAAATCCACGCGGAGCTTTTCAGTGAGCGTCCCGAAAAAGCCATTGCAACCTGCGCAGCAAAAATATACAGCCACGGCGAGTTGGCGGCATCCGGTGAAGTCACGCTGGCCATGCGCTGATCCGTTCCGTCCCATGCGTTATAGATTAGGAGGAAATTTATGTCACTAAAAACAGCGAAAGAGTACATTGAGAGCCTGCGGGCGATGAAGACGCGGGTATACATGTTCGGCGAGAAGCTCGACAACTGGGTGGACCACCCCATGATCCGGCCCAGCATCAACTGCGTGGCCATGACCTACGGCCTGGCCCACGACCCGCGGTACGCGGAATTGATGACGGCCACGTCCAGCCTGACGGGCCGCACCATCAACCGCTTTACCCACCTCCATCAGTCCAGTGAGGACCTGGTGAAGAAGGTAAAAATGCAGCGTTTGCTGGGCCAGAAGACCGCCAGCTGCTTCCAGCGCTGCGTGGGCATGGACGCCTTCAACGCCGTATTCTCCACGACATTTGAAACCGACGAGGCCCACGGCACCCACTATCACGAAAATTTCAAGAAGTTCCTCATTATGGTTCAGGACAACGACCTGACGGTGGACGGCGCCATGACGGACCCCAAGGGCGACCGGAGCAAGGCCCCCCACCAGCAGGCGGACCCGGATATGTTCCTCCACGTGGTGGAACGCCGGAAAGACGGCATCGTGGTCTGCGGGGCCAAGTGCCACCAGACCGGCTCCGTCAACTCCCACTGGCACATCTTCATGCCCACCATCGCCATGGGCCCGGAGGACAGGGACTGGGCTGTGTCCTTTGCCTGCCCCACCGACGCCGAGGGCATCTACCTCATCTACGGCCGCCAGTCCTGCGACACCCGCAAGCTGGAGGAGAACGCCGACATTGACCTTGGCAACAAGAAGTTCGGTGGCCAGGAGGCTTTGGTGGTTCTGGATCATGTGTTCATTCCCAACGAGTACATCTTCCTCAACGGCGAATATGAGTTCGCCGGCATGATGGTGGAGCGCTTCGCCGGCTATCACCGCCAGAGCTACGGCGGGTGCAAGGTGGGCGTGGGCGACGTGGTCATCGGCGCCGCAGCCCTTGCCGCCGAGTACAACGGTGTGGAGAAGGCCAGTGCGGTGAAGGACAAGCTCATCGAGATGACCCACCTCAACGAGACGCTCTACTCCTGCGGCATCGCCTGCTCCTGCGAGGGCTGCCCCACCAAGGCGGGCAACTACCAGATCGATTTGCTGCTTGCCAACGTCTGCAAGCAGAACGTCACCCGCTTCCCCTATGAGATCGTGCGCCTTGCCGAGGACGTGGCCGGCGGCGCCATGGTCACTTTGCCCTCCGAAAAGGACTTCCACTCCGACACGGTGGTGGGCAACAGCGGCGAGACCATCGGCGAAATCTGCAGCAAGTATTTCAAGACCAAGGAGGAGGTTTCCACCGAGGACCGGGCGAGAGTTTTGCGGTTTTTGGAGAACATCTGCCTTGGGTCCGCCGCCGTGGGCTACCGCACGGAGTCCCTGCACGGCGCCGGCTCTCCCCAGGCCCAGCGTATCATGATCGCCCGGCAGGGGGATTTTCAGGGCAAGAAGGAGCTGGCCAAAAACATCGCCGGCATTCAGGACGAGAAAAAGTAAAGACATAGGAGGATAACCATGGATTTCGAGTTGACCCAAGAGCAGGAACTGATCCGCAAGACGATGCGTGAATTCACGGAAAATGAGATCAAGCCCATCGCCGCCGAAACCGACCGCACCTGCGCCTATCCCAAGGGGACCATCGACCAGCTGTTCCGCTACGGCATCATGGGCATGAGCGTGCCGAAGGAGTACGGCGGCTCCGGCGCGGACGATCTGTCCGCCGCCCTCGCCATCGAGGAAATCTCCAAGGCCTGCGCATCCACCGGCGACATTGTCGCCACCCACAACGGCCTGTGCTGCGGCCCCATCATCCAAAACGGCACCGAGGAGCAAAAGCAGAAGTATCTGCGCATGCTCACCCAAGGCGGCAAGCTGGGCGCTTTCTGCCTCACCGAGCCGGACGCCGGCTCGGACGCCTCCAAGGGTACAACGGTTGCAAAGCTGGAGGGCGACCATTACGTGCTCAACGGCTCCAAGATCTTCATCACCAACGGCTACGCCGCCGAGGTGTTCGTGGTCTTCGCCATGACCGATCCCTCCAAGGGAACGAAGGGCATCTCCGCCTTTATCGTGGAGAACACCTTCCCCGGCTTCTCCGTTGGAAAGCATGAGGAGAAGATGGGCCTGCACGGCTCCCCCACCGCCGAGATCGTGTTCACCGACTGCGTCGTGCCGAAGGAGAACCTGCTGGGCAAGGAGGGCAAGGGCTTCAAGATCGCCATGCAGACTCTGGACGGCGGCCGCATCGGCATCGCCGCGCAGGCTCTGGGCCTGGCGGAGGGCGCCATGGAGGAGGCGGTGAATTACACCAAGAGCCGCGTCCAGTTCGGCCGTCCCATCTCCAAATTCCAGAACACCCAGTTCCTGTTTGCCGACATGGCCGTGTCCATTGAGGCGGGCAAGCTCCTGACCTATCAGGCCGCCATGCGCAAGACGAAGGGCCAGAACTTCACCAAGGAGGCCGCCATGGCCAAGCTGTTCTGCTCCGAGGCCGCCATGCACATCACCACCAAGTCCGTCCAGATGTTCGGCGGCTACGGCTACACCAAGGACTTCCCCATTGAGCGCATGATGCGCGACGCGAAGATCACCGAGATCTACGAGGGCACCTCCGAGATCCAGCGCGTGGTCATCTCCAACCACATTCTGTAAGGAGGTAGAGAGTCATGAAAATCATTGTCAGTGTAAAGCAGGTACCCGATACCTCCGGCAAGGTGGCTGTGAATCCCGACGGAACGCTGGACCGCGCGTCCATGCAGACCATCACCAACCCCGACGACCTGAACGCGGTCGAGGCCGCCCTGAAGCTGAAGGACGAGACGGGCTGCAAGGTCGTCG
>JBFWME010000114.1:0-3638 GCA_050251755.1 Lawsonibacter sp.
CAGATTCAGTTGGTCAGCGTGGAGGGTGAGGATTATATCGGTGTGCTGGACATCCCGGCGCTGGGGCTTTCTCTGCCCGTGATGGACAATTGGAGCGATCCCAAATTAAAAAAAGCGCCCTGCCGTTATTCCGGCTCTTTTTTGACTGATGATATGATTATCGCCGGTCATAACTACAAGCGGCATTTCGGCCCGCTCAATCAACTGAGGCAGGGTGATTTGATCACGTTTACCGATGTGGATGGATTTGTTTATCATTATCAGGTAGTTGCTGTGGAAACCTTGGAGGGTACCGACATAGAGGGCATGAAATCCGGAAACTGGGATTTGACGCTGTTTACCTGCACGTATGGGGGGCGCAGCCGCGTTACCGTGCGGTGTGAACGTTGGAAATCATGAATACCGATTGAGGTTTGGTTCATATTGTTGTTGGCGGAGTCAAGGAAAGTTCGCATCTCCCGGATACCAAGGCAGTCGGATATGTGATGGGTATTGACGATGTTTACTCAATTTCCTGCATAATTATTTTATTTGCATTGCCATTTGTTTTTTCTTAAGGAAGGAAAAAGAGAACACTGATAAATCAGCAGAAGCTCCGCTGGAGAAAGATACAGTGGTATAACGCTGGTTTGCCTTGGGATGCCTAAGATATTATCATACCTATGAAAAAGTGAACTTGTAATGAAGGACTTCCCGTGTTTGGTACTCGTGTAAACGTCTCATTCTGGTATTCTATTACATACTGCATACAGCGGAAGCGAACCGGCCGCGCTGCAAACCTTTTTGCACATGAATGCTGACACGACCGAAACAGTAAAATAGAACGATATATGGCGCTGCCCGGGACCATTTCGTCCCGGTCAGCGCCATGAAAAATAGTATGACCCCATGCATACTTTAACGAAAGGAAAACCGGAAGACCCTTACGTGGCAGTTGGTGAAAACCGGTATTCCGTCTGGCTGTGATACGTTGCGCCGTGTTTGAGAACCGGAGATGGGAAATTCACACACTGCATGGCGTTGGGAAAAAGCTGAGTTTCCAGACACACCGCGTCGTGCGGATGGTATAATACCCCGTTCTTCCCGGTCCTTACCGTTAAAGAATTACCGGAATAGAGCTGCATTCCGGGCCGGTCCGTCAGAACCGTCATGCGAAGACCGGTTTGCAGGCTCTCCAATACCGCGGCTTTTTTCACGGCGAAACCGCCCCGGAGCACATAGTTGTGGTCGTACCCCCCAAACTGACGAAGCTGCTCATTTTCCGAGAAAGACGCATTGCCCAGGGGCCTGGAGACCCGAAAGTCCATCGGCGTACCGGATACAGAAAAAATCTTTCCCGTCGGAAGACATTCCCCGTTGTTTTCGGTGAACTGATCCGCAACGATCTGTAGATTGTGGGCCAGTGCCGATCCGCCGCCATTCAGATTGAAATAGCAATGGCTCGTGAGATTGCAGATGGTGTCAGCGTCACTGACGGCATCATAGGTAATCCTCAGCGCTGGCTCATCCAACAGACAGTAGGTAATGGAAACCTCCAGGTTTCCTGGAAAGCCTTCCTCCCCGTCCGGAGAACAGCGTGAGAGACGGATGCCGTCCTGGACTGCTTGTACGGTCCACATCCGCTTGTCAAATCCTCGTTGTCCGCCGTGCAGCTGATTGTTTCCCTCGTTGCGGGAAAGAGAGTACTCCGTTCCGTTCAGGGTAACGGATCCAGCGCCGATTCGGTTGCTGTTCCGTCCGATAATTGCCCCCAGATAGCCGTCATGTTCTTCATACTCCCATATGGTGTCATATCCCAGTACCACGTCGGTTAAACGGCCTGTTGCGTCTGGAATTTGCAGACAGCGGACCGTACAGCCGTAGTTCAGAATGGAAACGGACCCACCGGAACGGTTTTTCAAGGTATATTCGGTGACCGGCTCGCCCCGTCCGGTTTCGCCGAACTCTTTTTCCGTAATTGTCATCGCCGCTCCCCTTATGTGCTCACAGCATCGAAAGGGCGGCAAACTGCTCTTTCATCGCCGGATATAGCTGTCTGTAGATCTGATAGAATTTTTTGTACTCCGCTGTTTTTTCTGCGGAAGGCACCAGCCGGCCTCCGCAGCCGATCATCTCCGCACAGGCCTCCTGCACATTCCGGTACAGCCCGCCGCCAACCCCGGCAAGAATAGCGGCGCCCAGAGCGGGGCCCTCCGAGTTGGATACCGTCAGCACATCACAACCGTAGATATCCGCCATCATCTGCCGCCACAGAGGGCTCTTTGCGCCTCCGCCGCAAGCGAACATTACCTTCGGCGCAATTCCCATTTCATACAGAACATCCAGGCAGTGCTTCTGCGCATACAATACACCCTCCATGACGCTGCGAATCAGGTCGCCGCGGTTGTGCATGGCAGATAGACCGAAAAAAACGCCACGGGCCTTTTCATCCAGAATGGGGCTGCGCTCTCCCATCAGATAGGGAAGATAGAGCAGTCGGTTCGCGCCAATCGGGGACTGAGCGGCTTTTTGATCCATCAGGATGTAAGGATCGGTCCCGGTTTCGGCCGCGTCGCGCAGTTCTCCCTCACAAAATTGGTTACGAAACCATTGCAAAGACAGACCTGCCGCCAAGGTGCAGCTCATGACCGTGTAGGCGCCCGGTACGGCACTGCAGAAGGTATGCACGCGCCCGTTCGGATCAATGGTTACCTGATCGGAATGGGCAAACACCACGCCGGAGGTTCCGATGGTTGTAAGCGCCCTTCCGCTGCTGACAACGCCTGTTCCGATGGCGGCGGCGGCATTGTCTCCCGCGCCGCCCACAACGGGAGTGCCGGCGGAAAGCCCTGTCAGCCTGGCTGCCTCCGGGGTAACCTCGCCCGTAATTTCGCAGCTTTCATACATCGTTCCCAGCAGGGCTTTGTCGATCTTCAGCTTATCCAGGATTTCGTCGCTCCAGCAGCGATTGGGAACATCCAGTAAATTCATACCGGATGCATCGCTGACCTCTGTGGCAAACGTACCGCACAGGCAATAGCGGATATAATCCTTGGGAAGCAGAATGTGGGCGCACTTCTCATAGAGTTCCGGTTCGTGCTTGCGTACCCATAGAATTTTACCTGCGGTAAAGCCGGTCAGTGCGGGATTGGCGGTGATTTCAATGAGCCGTTTTTTTCCAATGGTCTCTGTCATCTCCTGACACTCCGTACCGGTTCTCCCATCGCACCAGATAATGCTGCGGCGCAGCACGTTCCCGTTCCGATCCAGCATGACCAGACCATGCATTTGCCCGGAGATTCCCACACCCCGGATATCTGCCGGCGCAACACCGCTGCGCTTCAGCACGAGCTGTACCGTTGCCTGGACCGCGTTCCACCAGTCTCCGGGACCCTGCTCTGCCCAGCCGTTTTGCGGTTGATACATCGGATACTCCACAGTGGCATTTGCCACCGCTGTTCCGTTCTCTTCAAACAATACGGTTTTCGTTCCGGATGTTCCCAGATCAATTCCAATTAAATAACTCATAAATATTTACCCTCTACAATAATCCAATGCGGCAGCGGCAAACCGCCGCTGCCGCATCTGTCGGAAAATATGGATTCGTATTTTTACCGGAACAAAATGTTGTTCACAATTGTTTCCAGGTATTCCTGCCT
>JBFWME010000115.1:0-3444 GCA_050251755.1 Lawsonibacter sp.
GGAGTTTATAGTCTTTATTTCAGCCTCCCGGGGTGATTAAAACGAATTTTCATGCACGGTCCTTCCTGATAGGGCGCAAAAACTGCGGCTGAAAAATCGAATCATCCGTCAAAAGCCGAAATGAACAACCTGCCCTTTATATAAAGGGCAGGCTGTTCGCGAATTTTAGCAGCCAGGCTAGTCAGCCCCGTGAAGCAATTCAGCTCCCATTCACTCATGCGCGCCAGACGCGCAGCCAGTTCGTTCAGTTCATAGAGATTGGTGCCTTGAGGAATGCACTGTGGCAGATAATCCAGCTTGCAATTGGTGATTTCAATGGAATAAATGACGCGGTCATCGGTCACGCGTACCTTGTCCAGCGCGTTTATGATTTCATACGGGGTAGCGGGAAGCGTGAGCATGGCGGATGTGTTTGCCCCAAATGCACCGGGGCGGCTGATTTCCAGTTCCATGATTGCTTCTATCAACTCAGGCTTCCGCGCTGACAGGCTGGCGAACTTCCAGCTGAATATGGTGCCCTTAATCATAGCCTTTTCCTGTTCCTGCGTAACACCGCCAAACTCCGTGTTTTTCTCATCTGCAATGACCCGGTTTTGGTGCTTGTCACCACGGTCCAAAGGCGATCTTGTATAGCCGGACTTGCCCTGGGTAATGATGACCAACCTGTCTTCATACGGGAGGACGGCATAGCATTTCTGAGGCAGAGTCATGTTTTTTCTGTTGTTACTCAAGCGTCATTCCTCCCATCCGCTGGTCCTGTTCCAGCTCATCCTGTGTTATGATGCTCCAGTTTTTATCACTGCTCCACAGGCTGACACAAATTTCACCATCCGAGGTTTTAATGGGCCGCTGCTCGAACCCCTCTCCAAACCCGTCTGATGCCTGCCCGGAAATATAATCCTTGAGCAGTTCCATTTCCTCTTCTGTAAGCTCTCCCTTCACGCGGCACTCGGCTACGCCCGTCAGCTCGCAGCCAACCGTTTCTGCTGTAAACACAAGGGAATGCACCTTTTCGTTGACGTTGTCCTCCCCGTGATAATATTCCATGAGGCCGCGCTCCGCCTCATTACGTGCGCGCTCACGGAGCATCGCGGCGAGAATGCTGTCCTGATGTTTCAGAATGGTTTCCCGATCAAGATTGACGGGGTTGTCGTCCATATTGCCCCACTCGTCGCTCTCATAGGTGAAAACGGTGAGCGGCATATACAGTTTCAGCGTTTGGAGCGGCTGCGGAATAATGGGAAAGCGGTCCACGCCGGGGATAAGGGCGAGGGTGCGGCCGTTGTCCCATTTCATATGGAACTGGCACTCATCGTCAATGTAATCAACCGCCCCTTCCGTTCCGGGCGGCACGGGGGCATAGGGATCACGCATTTCCGTGAGCCGGATGCGCGTACCGGGCGGGTACTGCTCCCGCATGAATTTCACCCATTCGGGATGCTGTTTCATAAGCTTATACCTCCCAACGTCATGCCCTGTCCGGGTGCCTGTTCCATGATTTCGTTCTTCAGCGTCTCAATCGCAGCGGCAATGCTTTCATCGCTGGAAAAACTGGCGAGTCTGGTATAATCGTCCGTGAACCATTGGTGGCCGTCCACCATGATCACGAAGTCCACGGTGGCAATTTCGTCTTTGGTTACGCCCAGCCGCTTATTGCCGCTGTCTGTCTCGTTATAGAGCCTAATCGCCTGCGCCAGTGTAAGATCACCGGTGAGTACCTCGCCGGGCCGGTTGATGTCCCGAAAGACGAACCAACTGTAGCTGTGCGGCAGCGTGTTGTCCGCTGCGTTTTGAAGCATCTATTTGCCGAGATCGGTCATGCCGAATTTTTGCTTGGAAGCTTTCATGCTCATTTTCTGAACCTGCAAATCAAATGCGGTCAGATAGGCGTCGTAATCGCCCTGGCCGGGGCTGCACCGCAGGCAGTAGCGGTACCGATCTGTTTCCACAATATACCCCCATAATTCTGCCGCCAGCCGCCCTCAATTTTACCGTCATGCTCGCCACAGTATCTGTACATGGCGCTGAGGTCCTTCAGCGGCCCACATTCCCGAAGTTCATTGACCACCTCGGCCAGCTCCGCTTTGAATTCGGAATTGTTCAGCGACTCATCACCGCGGGGATGCCAAGTGTGCCAAAACTCTTTTCCGCCTCTGCAGAAATCCATTCGGACATGGCCTATCGTCCCGAGCTCCACATCCTGTTCTTCTTGAAGGGCGAAAAAAAGCCCCGCTTCTTCAGGTAAAGCGGGGCGCGGAATAAATTTTCGGTTGTCGGTGGGAAGCTCCAATTCATGTTCCTTGCAAAAATCAGGCAGTGTCAGACATTCACCAATGAAATTTAGCTTGCCGTTGAGACGTTTGGCACCGCTTTTGGGAATGGTGACCGGCTTTGCGGTCACCACCGTGCCTGCATGATTGACGACAACCCAATTTTCCAACGTTACTGGCTTGCCGGGGTCGTAGTCGGAGCCGCGCAGGTCATAGCAGTAAAAGCCATCGGGTACTGTATTTCAGTCGACTCTGGAACTGGTATATAGCGCCGGTTTCCCGAAAAGCTCCACATGTTCAAATTCTTCTTTTCTGGCGTTTACTCTCATTGTGATCATCTCCTTCATAAAATTGATTACATGCCGAATTCCATTCCGCTGCGACCGCTGAAATACGTTTCCACTTGCTCATCCGTGGACACGGGGAATTCCTGTGACTGTGCTTCGCCCTTTTGCAAGGGAATGAGGTGCGGCAGAATCTGCTGTAAAAGCTTCTGATCCGGGCAGTGGTCTCCTTTTCCCGGCCGGGATAACATTTCAATGGGATAACCACATGCCTATTTTGCTGATGCTACATAGAAAAACAATAATTTAGCCAATGTAAAGCATAATTCCCACTACCTATTTTTCCGATAAGGTAGAATAAGTTGCGCAAATTGAAAAAGGCGTAAAAGGGGCACGGTTTGCAGCCCTCTGTTAGAATGAAGTCACGACACACCATTCTGAAAGGAGACAGCAAACCATGTCCGAAAAAATTGTACAGTTAAATGAGGAAGTAATCAAGGGTCAAATCAAGGAGTTAGTCCGAGGCAGCGTGGAAGAAACGCTGAACGGCTTGCTTGAGGCCGAAGCGGAGAAACTGACCCAAGCTGCTAAATACGAGCGCAGCGAGGAACGGCAAGGTTATCGCAGCGGCCATTACAGCCGAAACCTTACCACCACATCCGGCGACGTTACGCTCAATGTGCCCCGTCTCAAGGGAATCTCTTTCGAGACCGCCATCATTGAGCGGTATCGCCGCAGGGAAAGCAGCGTAGAAGAAGCACTCATTGAGATGTATCTGGCCGGCGTCTCCGTGCGCCGTGTGGAGGACATCACAGAGGCTCTGTGGGGCAGCAAGGTATCCCCCTCCACCATCAGCGAGCTGAACAAGAAGGCATACGTCCATATCGAGG
>JBFWME010000116.1:0-3247 GCA_050251755.1 Lawsonibacter sp.
TTCTCTCTCCTCCGGACAAAAATCGGACCGTGGAAACGCTCCACGGTCCGACATCAAAACGGCAGAAACAACTCCACCTGGGCATGCGTTTTACACGTCCCGGCGGAGTGGCCTACCTCTGTCCTTTTGCCTGAGAGATTCACGAACCCATCTGGTTTCGTTTTGCACCTTCGGCACTCGTCATTGAGCTTCTCCAGAGTCACATCCGCGCACAGTCCTCGCCCCCCGTGGGGGCACCTGAGAGTGTTGCTCCTTCGGCAAGCCTGCTATGGCTACTTTCCTGCGCGCCTCGTCTGTCCTGTTCAGTTGTGGAGGATACGATACCACACTTCGTCCATCTTGTCAACGGATGGCGCGTACGGATGCACCATCTGCGGAGTCTCTGGCGACGTTTCCCCTTTGTTTGAGTATTTTTGCGTTGAAAGTTTACAATTTGCTCTTTTTTCTCGTTGGGGAGTATGCTATACTGAGATGATATTTTGTGGGATCAGTTCCGATACAGCCCAGGAGCCACAATCAAGAGGTGTTTTTCTAATATGAGCCTAATTACCAAAATTTTCGGTACCTCCTCCCAGCGGGAATTGAAGTCCATCTACCCCATCGCGGACAAAGTGGACGCCCTGGAGGCGGAATACAAGTCGCTTACCGACGCACAGCTGCAAGCCAAGACCCCTGAGTTCAAGGCGCGTCTGGCCAACGGCGAGACACTGGATGACATCCTGCCCGAGGCGTTTGCCGCCTGCCGGGAGGCCGCCTGGCGTGTGCTTGGCATGCGCCCCTACCGGGTTCAGGTGGTCGGCGGCATTGTCCTTCACCAGGGCCGCATCGCCGAAATGAAAACCGGCGAGGGCAAAACCCTGGTCGCCACCCTTCCTGCCTACCTCAACGCTCTGGCCGGCAAAGGCGTTCATATCATCACCGTCAACGACTATCTGGCCAAGCGCGACTCCGAATGGATGGGGAAGGTATACCGCTTTATGGGCCTGACCGTTGGCTTGGTGATCCACGGGGTGATGGGAGAGGCGAAAAAAGCCGCTTACGCCGCCGACATCACCTATGGAACCAACAACGAATTTGGTTTTGATTACCTGCGAGACAACATGGCCATCTACTCCCAGGAACTGGTCCAGCGGGGCCAATGGTTCGCGATCGTGGATGAGGTGGACTCCATCCTCATCGACGAGGCCCGCACCCCCCTGATTATCTCCGGCATGGGGGAAAAATCCACTCAGCTGTACACCGTGGTGGATCAGTTCGTCTCCCGCCTCACCTGCCAGCGCATTGCAAAGGTGGATGAGAAGGAGGAGGAGGACGTCAACATCGATGCGGATTACGTGGTCGATGAAAAAGCCCGCACTGCCACCCTCACCGCACCGGGCATCCAAAAGGCCGAGCAGTTTTTCAACATTGAAAACTTGGCCGACGCGGAAAATACCACCCTGTCTCATCACATCAACCAGGCTATCAAGGCCAGGGGCGTTATGAAGCGGGACATTGACTATGTGGTGAAGGACGGACAGGTCCTCATCGTGGACGAGTTCACCGGCCGTTTGATGTTCGGTCGCCGGTACAACGAAGGCCTCCACCAGGCCATCGAAGCCAAGGAGCATGTGGAGGTGGCCAACGAGTCCAAAACCCTGGCTACCATCACCTTCCAGAACTACTTCCGTCTCTACGAGAAGCTGTCCGGCATGACGGGCACCGCCATGACGGAGCAGGAGGAATTCGGCACCATCTACGAACTGGATATCGTGGAAATCCCCACCAACAAGCCCCTGGCCCGTATGGATAACCCCGACGTGGTGTACAAGAATGTACCCGGCAAGATACGTTCCATTGTCCAGCAGATTGAGGCATGCCATGAAAAGGGGCAGCCCGTCCTGGTGGGCACCGTGTCCATCGAGAAGTCGGAGGAGCTGTCTGAGATTCTCCATCGAAAGGGCATCAAGCACAACGTGTTGAACGCCAAGAACCACGAGAAGGAAGCGGAGATCGTGGCCCAGGCCGGCAAATTCGGCGCCGTTACCGTAGCCACCAACATGGCCGGCCGTGGTACCGATATTATGCTGGGCGGCAACGCCGAGTTTCTGGCCAAGGCAGATCTGCGTAAGGCCGGTTTGTCCGACGAGCTAATTGCAGAAGCCACCGGCTTTGCCGAAACAGAAAACCAGGAAATCCTCAATGCCCGAAAACTTTTTTCCGAGGCTGAGGCAAAGTATAAGGAAGAGATCAAAGAAGAGGCAAACAAGGTGTGCTCGGTGGGCGGTCTGTTCATTCTGGGCACCGAACGCCACGAGTCCCGCCGGATTGACAACCAGCTGCGCGGCCGTGCCGGCCGTCAGGGCGACCCCGGCGAAACCCGGTTTTTCCTGTCCCTGGAAGACGACATCATGCGCCTGTTCGGCTCGGAACGGGTCATGGGCATGATGGAGAAGCTCGGGGTAGACGAGGATACGCCCATCGACGCCAAGATGCTGTCCGGCGCCATTGAGAACGCCCAAAAGCAGGTGGAGTCCCGGAACTTCCAGACCCGGAAGAACGTGTTGCAGTACGACGACGTGATGAACACGCAGCGTGAAGTCATCTACAAGCAGCGCCGCCAGGTCCTGGACGGCGAGGATCTGCAAAACTCGATCCAGACCATGCTCCGCTCCACCGTTGAGAACGCCATCCGCGGCCATATGGGTGAGCAAAAGCATATGGATGCCGAGTCCTTCCGCGAGGCTGTGGCTCCCTTCCGCAGCATGTTCCTGCTGCCCAACGAGCTGAATTTGACCGACGAGGAACTGCAGCAGTACAGCGTCGAGGGTCTGGTGGACCTGGTGACGGAGAAGGCTCAGTCGGTGTACGCCCGGAAGGAACAGGAGATCGGCGCTCCCCTCATGCGCGAGCTGGAGCGCGTGCTCATGCTCCGTGTGGTGGATGAGTACTGGATGGACAACATCGACGCAATGACCGAGCTGCGGCAGGGCATTGGTCTTCGGGCTTACGGCCAGAACGATCCCGTGGTGGCCTATAAGCAGGAAGGCTACGAGATGTTTGAACAGATGATCGCCGCCATTCAGGACGAAACTTTGCGGCGTCTGTTCCTGGTGCGGCTGAAGAAGGACGAGGAGGTCAAGCGCGAGCGGGTCGCCAAGATCACATCCGAATCCTCCGGCGGTGACGGCTCGGTCAAAAAGCAGCCCGTCAAAAAGGTTGTGAAAATCGGCCGCAACGATCCCTGTCCCTGCGGCAGCGGTCTGAA
>JBFWME010000117.1:0-3201 GCA_050251755.1 Lawsonibacter sp.
GCCAGCATGGTCTCCTCGTCGGGCTCCTCCACCGGCACGTTGAGCCAGTCATTGAGGTAATAGTAGATGTGTTTGTTCAGCAGGGTTACCGTGTTTTGGGGGACGCTGTAGTGATCTACCTGGGCATAGCTTGGAATCTGAGCGTAAATTTGGTCCGCTGGAATGGACCCGATGATGGCAACTTCCATTCCGATCTGGTAGCCGGGGCAGCTTTCAACACGGGCAAGCAGCCGGGTGACGTAGCTCTCGGTGGCCCGATGGGCCTGGGCCGAGGCCGTGTACAGCAAATTGTTGGTGTTCAGACAGAACAGCAACAGCAACACGGCCCACACCGGCACTGCCGCCGCGGCCATATTCCGGGGCTTGACCGAATGGGGCAGCCCATCGGTCCGGTCGGCCAGCATCAGGACGGCCAGATAGACCGCCACAAAAGAGTATTTCATCAGAGGGGTGGGAACGGAATAGGGGCTGAGAATCTGACCAAAGTTGATGCCCAAAGGAAGCAGAGCCACCATGGCGACTGCGCCCACCGGACGCCAAATCTCGTGCCGCAGTCCCTTTTTTTCCATACAGGCGAAAAAGGACATCAGACCGAGTACAAACGCAATCAGATCCAAAATTACCATCCACAGATTTGCAAATCCGCCGGCTCCGCCCGACACAAAGAAAAAGGATACCACCTGCTTGTAAGCGGCAATGACCAGCCGGGGCAGTTGAGCGAAGGGATAACCCGAGCTGGCGGCGTCCATCCCCAGATAGGACAGCAGCTCCAAATTTTTTGCTTTGAGGAAACACAATAAAATGACATAGTAAAGAATCGCTCCGGAGGCCAGATAGCCGGCCAGCTTTCCACCCAGCCGAAGCGTGCCGCCGAAGGTGGCGTCCGGGTCTAATGTCTCTTTAAACACCACCAGAAGAGCCAGAGCGATGGCGACGGTGACATAGGCCTGATAGATGCCCATGGTCAGGGCAAGGGCCAAAACCCCAAGCAGCCAGCCGATGCTGCGACCCTTGGCCAGCCACGCCGACAGCACGGCAAGGAAGATAGCCAGGCAGTAGGCCGAGGCAGTGAACATGTATAAAAACGTGTATCCAAGGCAGGGAAATGCAGCCATGACAGCCCCGGTCAACCCGGCCAACACCCGGCTGCGGATACCCAAAAGCTCCACGGTAAACGCGGCAGCCAAACTGAGAAACAGCAGGGACAGCAGACCGATTGCCGCCGGCATTTGAGTGAAATTGTTCAACGCGGAGGCGTAGTGAAGAAACCACCGCCCGGAAATCGTCATCTGCTGAAGATCAAACACCCGGCTCAGCCCGTCGGAGTTTGGAATTAGGTTGGTAAACGCATAGAGATGAACCAAATAACCGGCGATCAGACAGCTGAAGAACGCGGCCTTTCTGGGAGGGGCCACCCGCTGCCACCCGCTGCGGATCTGTTCGTCAATGGTCATAACATTCCTCCTGACACAAGGGATTACACAAAAATCATGATGTATAACAATGGTAAAATCACAGGAAAACAGCGAAAGAGAGGTGCTTTCCGGTCATTGCGCGGCAATGGCCGCGTGAATCAACCCCGTGACGGTTTGTTTAATAGAGATTATTATAGGCTTTTTCAAAGGGCATTGCAAGAAAAAGGGGCGAGTGGCGGCGTGTTTTTGGAAAAAAGAAAAACTTACTTGAAAGCAAAATAACCCCCTTGTATAATAGGTTTATAAAAGAGGGGGTCAAGGGTTATGATGATTTCTACAAAAGGGCGCTATGCCCTGCGGGTGATGATTGAATTGGCAGCACGAGAGACGGATGAACTCGTTTCCCTGAAAGAGGTCGCCGAGCACCAGCAGATTTCAGAAAAATACCTGGAGGCCATTATGAAAAACCTGGTTGCGGAGGGGTTGGTAGTCGGTCTGAGAGGAAAGAACGGCGGTTATCGGCTGGCGCACGCTCCGGACAAGTGTACGGTGGCATCGATTTTGCGAGCTGCAGAGGGCTCTTTGGCCCCGGTGTCCTGTCTGGAAGGAGACGAGGTACTCTGTCCCCGTCAGGGGCAGTGCGCGACCCTGCCCATGTGGCGGGAACTAAACCGCCTGATTGATAATTTTTTTGAGGGGATTACCTTGGAACAGCTGGCCGAGCAAGCCAGACAGGCGGAAAAACGGACTGATGGAAAGAGATGAAAAAGGTCGGAATTAAATGAAAGTTTAATTTTCCTTGAAAAACCTATTGACAAAGTGGGTTATAAGGGGTAACATTTCTATAAACCTATAAAAAAGATATGTTTATAGAAGAGACAACCATCCCATTGCTACGGAGAGGCTGCGGATCACAAAATTTTGGTTGTGTTATGCGGGGGAAGAAACGCAAGCTGTCTCTGCCGCTACGGCATGGAATCCCGTTCAGGCGACTCCACAATAAAAATGGGAGGTATCTTCTCCGACGGTACTCTAGAAAAAGAAAGGAACATCCATATGATCTATCTGGACAACGCGGCCACCACCAAGACAAGTCAGGCTGCGCAAAAAGCGATGCTGGATTGCATGGAGGAATTTTGGGGCAACCCCTCCAGCCTTCATACACCCGGACAAAGGGCCGCGGAGGCGCTGGAAAAAGCCCGGGAAGAGGTGGCTGCCTGTATCGGCGCCACCCCGCGGGAAATTTATTTCACGTCCGGAGGCAGCGAGGCGGATAATCAGGCCATTTTCAGCACCGCGTACCTGGGCAGGAAAAAGGGTAAAACACACTTGATTTCCACTGCCATCGAGCACCATGCGGTGCTCCATACCCTGGCCAGACTGGAGAAGGAGGGGTTTACGGTCACCCTCGTTCCCGTGGATGAGAGTGGTATTGTAACGGTATCCGACGTGGCCGCCGCCATTCGGGAGGATACCGCCCTGGTCTCTGTTATGTTTGCCAACAACGAGATTGGTACCATCCAGCCCATTGCGCAGATCGGAGCTCTGTGCCGGGAGCGGGGTATCCCCTTTCACACCGACGCCGTTCAGGCCGCCGGCCATCTAGCCATTGATGTGGCGGATCAGAACATTGATCTGCTGTCCCTGTCCGGCCACAAGTTCCACGGTCCCCGCGGCGTAGGGGCCCTGTATGTCCGCCGCGGCTTGCCCCTGCTGCCGTTTCTCGAGGGGGGCGCCCAGGAGCGGGGAAAGCGGGCGGGCACCGAAAATCTTCCGGCCATCGCCG
>JBFWME010000118.1:0-3096 GCA_050251755.1 Lawsonibacter sp.
AAAATTTGCACTTTTTTGCTTCGATTTTTGCTCATTTTCGGCTCGAAAACCACTACATATAGTGGTCAGGCTCCCTTATTTTTTGTCTTGACCACAATTCGTCATCATTATTATCGTTTCAACGTGAGCCGTTCTGGGAAACAGGTCCACCGCCTGCACTCTGACCGCCCGATAGCCCAGTTCCTCTAGCCGCTTTACGTCCCGTGCCAGGGTGGCCGGATCGCAGGAGACGTAAACCAGGCGTTCCGCATCCAGTCCGGCCAAAATCGTAGGCACCTCGGCTGCCAGTCCCTTTCGAGGCGGATCCACGCAGATAACCTGGGGGTGCACGCCCTCTTCCGCAAGTTTCTGGGCCGCTGCGCCTGCGTCCGCGCAGAAAAATTCTGCGTTTTCAATTTGATTGCGCCTGGCATTCTCCCTGGCATCCTCAACAGCCTGGGGCACAATTTCCGCTCCGATCACCCTGCCCGCCCGGCGGGCCAAGGCCAGTGAGATGGTTCCGATGCCGCAGTATAGATCCAGCACCGTCTCCTCCCCTGTCAAGGCGGCAAAGTCCAGAACAATGTCGTACAGCCGTTTGGTCTGTGCCCAGTTGATCTGGAAAAAGGAGGGGACAGACAGCCGGAAGGTCAGGCCGCACAGTTCTTCCTCCAGCCAATCCCGCCCCCACAACGTCTGGTAATCCGGGCCCAGAATTACGTTGGTATCCTTGGTATTTCGATTCAGGACCACCCCGACCAACCCGGAGTTTGCCCGCTGCAGCGCGGATACCAACTCCCGGCCAAACGGAACTTTCTTCCCATTGATCACCACACAGCACAGGGTCTCTCCCCTGCTGTTGATGCGGACATACAAATGCCGGATCAGGCCGGAGCCGTCGTCCTCCCGATAGGCCGGGACGGCATACGTCTCCATCCACTCCTTAAATGCCCGGCGCAGATCGGTGACCGCCTCGGGCTGAAGCAGGCAATCCTCCGCATCCAGCACGCTATGGCTTCTGGGGCGATAGTAGCCCACCGCCAGTCCCTGACGCTCCTGTGCCACGGGGAACTGCACTTTATTTCGATAGCGAGAGGGCTGCTCCGCTCCCAACACCGGCGGCAGATCCAAATGGATGCCCCCCACCCGTTCCAGGGCATCGGCCACCCGCTGACCTTTGGCCGCCAGCTCTTCCGCATAGGTCATGTGGCGAAACTGGCATCCCCCGCATCGGCCGCTCAGCGGGCAGTCGGACACAACCCGTTCCGCGGAGGGGCTCAGCAGCTCCACGCCCCGGCCCCAGGCCACGGTTCGGCTGGCTTTTTCCAGCCGAACCTTCCACCGTTCTCCCCGGATGGTACCGGGGACGAAGACGACTCGGCCCTCCAGCCGGGCCACTCCCATCCCCTCGGACGTATAGCCTGTAATATCCAGTAAATGGACCGTATTCTTTTCAAAATCCGCCATAATTCCCATCCTCTTTTCCCTGATTCGCTTCATCATATCACATTCCAACCCGGTGGTAAAGAGACATCCAGGGGCGCGGCGTATCCGCCGCGCCCCTGGATGTATGTTAATCCCGATGTATTACTTCTTTCCCGCTCTGTGCTTGGCAATCTGCACCACCACCCCAGTCAGGGCAAACAGGGCAATGGCATTTGGAATGACCATCAGATTGTTAAACAGGTCGGTCAGCTCCCAGACCAGGTCATTGGACATCAGCGTTCCCATAAAAATGAACGCCAGTGCAATGATGGAGTAGACGGCTACGGACTTTTTCCCGAAGAGATAGATCACATTGATCTTACCGAATAGATTCCAGCTCAGGACTGTGGAAAACGCGAAAAAGAACAGGCAAACAGCCACAAACATGGCGCCCAGGCTCTCACCGAATACGGTACCGAAGGCGGTCTGGGCCAGATTGGCTTTGTTAATTCCCTCCGGGATCACACCACTGTACAGAATCCCATCACTGGTATATAAGGTAGAAATCACAACCAGGGCGTTTAGGGTCAGCACCACAAAGGTATCCAGGAACACACCGACCATGGCCACCACTCCCTGTTCGTGGGGGTCCTTCACATTGGCCTGGGCATGGGCGTGGGGGGTGGAGCCCATACCGGCCTCATTGGAGAACAGGCCGCGCTTGGCACCTTGGCTGATCGCGGTCTTCAGGGCGTAGCCGAAGCCGCCTCCGATGATCGCCTGGGGCTGGAAGGCATATCGAAAGATCATTCCAATGGTGACCGGGAGATACTGGATGCGGGCAATCAGAACGCACAGGCCGCCCAGCAAAAAGATGGCCGCCATGATGGGAACCACCTTTTCCGTCACGGCGGCCAGGCGCTGTACGCCGCCCAGGAAGATCCCGCCGCAGATGACCACCAGGACAATGCCCACGATCCAGGAAGAGACGCCAAATGCAGTCTGGAAGGTGGAGCCGATGGAGTTGGACTGAACCATGCATCCCATAAAGCCCAGGGCCAGGATGATGGCAACCGCAAAGAAGCTGGCCAAAAACTTGCCGAAAGCGCCCTGGAATGCAGTGGTAATGTAGTAAACTGGTCCGCCATGAATATTGCCGTCTTCATCCACGATACGGGTCTTGATGGCCAGAGTGGCTTCGGCATAAATGGTCGCCATGCCGAAAAAAGCGATGAGCCACATCCAGAAAATAGCGCCTGGGCCGCCGGTGAGGATGGCGCCGGAGGCACCCACGATGTTGCCGGTGCCCACCTGGGCCGCAATGGCTGTGGCCAGCGCCTGGAAGGAGCTCATTCCCCGCTCCTGTCTGCCGCCGCGCAAAGAAAGGTTTCCAAACACCTTTCGCATGCCCTCTCCGAAACAGCGCACCTGTACAAAGCGGGTCTGAATCGTGTACCAAAGGCCCACCCCGATCAGCAGAAAGACCAGGATATAGCTGGACAGGTAGTTGTTGATGGATGCCACAATCGGATAAAGCACGGTTTCCAAGGATTCTAACATAACGATTCTCTCTCCTCCGGACAAAAATCGGACCGTGGAAACGCTCCACGGTCCGACATCAAAACGGCAGAAACAACTCCACCTGGGCATGCGTTTTACACGTCCCGGCGGAGTGGCCTACCTCTGTCCTTT
>JBFWME010000119.1:0-3069 GCA_050251755.1 Lawsonibacter sp.
CCGAACAAGGTTCGGGTGTTGCGCTATCTGGACGAACTGGATCCTCTGTGTCGAAAAATGGGCGCCAGCAACACCGTGGTCCGGACACCCGAGGGAAAGTTAATTGGGTACAACACGGATGGCGCCGGTTTTTATACCTCTCTAACTGAGGAAGGCGGCATCAAGGTTGATCAATCAGTCTTTTTCTGCTTTGGCGGAGGCGGAGCCGGACGGGCCATCTGCTCGATCCTGGCCCACAACGGGGCAAGAAAAATATACATTACTGATGTGTTTGAGCCCTGTGCCAAGTCGCTGGCCGCCGACATCAACGAAAACTTTGCTCCGGTGGCCGAGTTTGTGCACCACGGGGACATGTCGAAACTGGCTGCCTGCGACGTAATCTTAAACGCCAGTGGAATCGGAATGGGCGCAACCATTGGCCAAAGCCCAATGCCCAAGGAATATATCCAATCCAGCCAGTTCTATTTTGATGCCTGTTATAATCCGGACAAGACCCAATTCCTTCTGGACGCGGAGGAAAAGGGCTGCCGTATTCTTAACGGCCTGGGGATGTCCCTTTTCCAGGGTGTGGCTCAAATTGAACTGTGGACGGGGACGAAGGCTCCGGTAGAAGCAATGCGCCAGGAATTGCTGGCCATTCTATCCGAGCAACGTTGATCCACTTCCCCAATAACGAAGGAGGTACAGAATGAAAGTCATCAAATGGCTGGATGACCATTTTGAAGAAACACTTATGGTTGTCCTTTTAGTCCTGATTGCCTGTGTCAGTCTGATTCAGGTCATCATCCGAAACATTCCCTGGATTCCCTCTTTGAAATGGGCGGAGGAGTTTTGTCGCTTCATGTGGATTTGGAGCGTGTTTCTCTCCCTTCCCTACACCATCCGCAAGGGCAGTATGCTTCGCGTCAGCGTTCTGCTGGATATCCTGCCCCAAGCGGTTCACAAGGTAATCAGCATCCTGGTTGATCTGGTAACGACCGCTTGTATGGCTCTGTTGGCTTACCACTCCGTCGCCGTGGTCACCGGGATCCTGGCAAGCAAAGAGACGTCTCCAGCCATGCTGTGGCCCATGTGGATCGTATACAGCGTTATGCTGATTGGATTTATGCTTGGTACCCTGCGTGGAATTCAGCAGGCGGTCATCCATATTACTAAGTTCAAAGAAAAAGAACTGTCCACTCTGGAGCAGGCCATGCATGACGCAGCGGAAGAAGCTGCGCAGGCCAAAAGTGGAGAAGGGGGTGTCGACTAATGGCAGCTTTATTGGTATTCATTGTATTTTTGGTCGCCATCGTGGTTTCCATTCCCATTGGAATCAGCATGATTTTGGGTTCCCTTGCCCCCATCATGCTGCTGGATAAGGGAGGCTCCATCGCCCAGCTGCTTAATAATGCGTTCTCCGGCGCCAACTCCACCCCCATTCTGGCGGTTCCGCTGTTTATTTTGGGCGGCGTCATCATGGCGGAAGGCGGCATCTCCAAAAAGCTATTTAATTTCTTTGCCTACTTTGTGGGCCGTCTTCCGGGCGGTCTGCCCTGTGCCGTTATCCTGACCTGTCTGTTCTACGGCGCCATTTCCGGCTCCGGACCGGCCACCACTGCCGCAGTCGGCTCCATGTGTATCCCGTTCCTGGTCAATCTGGGGTATGACCGGCGGTGGAGCGCAGGCCTAATTGCCGTGGCAGGCGGCTTGGGCGTCATTATCCCCCCCTCCATTCCATTCGTTCTCTATTCTCTGGCTACCGGTGTTTCCACCGGAAACCTGTTCCTGGGCGGCATCTTCCCCGGCATTCTCATCGGCTTGTTTATGATGCTCTACGCCGTCATCTATTGTGTCCGCAAGGGCGAAGACCGTACGCTGATCAACGCCAAGATGGATGAACTCCACGCTCAGGGCCTGTGGCGGCTGTTCCTGGATAGCTTTTGGGCCTTGCTGTGTCCCATTATTGTGCTGGGCGGTATCTATTCCGGGATGTTTACCCCAACCGAAGCTGCCTGTATCTCCGTATTTTATGCCATTATTGTCTCACTGTTTGTTTACAAGTCCATCCAAGTAAAAGATCTGGTCCCGTTCCTGTGCAACTCGGTCAAAACATATGGCGGCTTGGCTTTCGTGCTGGCGTTCGCCACCGCCTTTGGTCGCGTCCTGTCTCTGACCAAGGCCACCAAAGTTGTAGAGAATTTCATCCTGAACAACTTCCACTCCAGCTTCTCGGTTCTGTCGGTGCTGGTCATTATCTTCCTGATTCTGGGCATGGTCATGGATACCGGCCCCGCCATCATCATTCTCGCTCCCGTTCTTCTGCCTGCCGTGGAGGAACTTGGCGTGGATCCCGTCCACTTCGGTGTTATTCTGGTATGCTGCCTGTCCATCGGCCTGGCTACCCCGCCGTTCGGTCTGGATCTGTTCGTGGCAGGCAACCTGTCCGAGGAACCTCCCATGACTGTAGCCAAAAAAGCGGTTCCCTTTATCATTGCGTTCCTGATCGCGCTGGCTTTGATCGTCTATGTCCCCTGGTTCAGCACCTATTTGGTAGGCCTGATGTAACCGCATCAATTCACAACGTTGTTTCCATCTGCTCTTTCATATGAAAAGCAGATGAACAAATCCGAAACCCAGAACAGCAAACAAAAAATTTTTCAAGGAGGAAAAATAAATGAAAAGAATGACATCTCTGTTCCTGGCAATGGCTATGGTCTTCGCACTGGCTTCCTGTGGAAGCACCACCAAGCCCAGCTCTAGCAGCACTTCCGGCTCAGCCGGCAGCGCCAGCAGCGGAACCGCCTCTTCCGCCGGCACTTATGACAATCTGGAGCCCATCGAGCTGGTGGGCGCCGATTCCACCGGCAAGGGCGCCGCTGGCCAGATTTTCGGCGAACTGGTGGCCTCTAAGGTTGATGAGATCACCGGCGGCAAATTGACCATCGATTATCACCCCAACGGCGATCTGGGCGGCGACGCCGACCTGCTTCGTCAAATGCAGAACAACGACATTCAAATCGTTGTCTGCCAGACGGCTCCCGTGGTTTCTTTCATCCCCGACATGGCCGTGTTTGACCTGCCCATGGT
>JBFWME010000120.1:0-2898 GCA_050251755.1 Lawsonibacter sp.
TTGGGGCGCAGGCGGTGGAAATCGAATTTGATCAGAAAGAATATTCGTACCGGTTTCTGAAGGCGGCGACGGTTATCGATGCCGGAAAGGTCATTAATCCGGCTATGGCGGAAGCGCTGGTCAAGGGCGGCATGTGCATGGGCCTCGGCCTCGGCAGCCGCGAGTGCTTCAGCTACGGTCCGGATGGAAAGGTCCTGGATACAAGCCTTCGGGCATATAAGGTTATGCACTTTGGGGAGACGCCGCGATATCTGGTCGGTTTTATCGAAACACCGCAGCTCGATGCCCCATATGGGGCCCGTGGGATTGCGGAGCATGGCATAATCGGAATGCCGGCTGCCCTGGGAAACGCCCTTTCCGTGGCCGTACAGGCGCAGCTTGATGAATTGCCGCTTACCCCGGAAACCCTATGGCGAATCAAAACAGGGGGAATTATATGATTCCGTTTGATTTTGAATATCACAGGCCCGATACCATAAAAGAGGCCGCGGATATCTTTCAAAATCTGGATGCGGCAGGGAAATCGCCCGTCTATTACGGCGGCGGAAGCGAGCTGATCAGTATGGCGCGTGTGGGCAATTTGTCTTTTGGTGCCGTCGTTGATGTTAAGCATATCCCGGAATGTAATGTGTTGGATTTTGACAGCGAGAATCTTTATCTCGGCAGTGCGCTTACCCTTTCGAAGATCACCGAATCCGGTTATTTTCCGCTGGTCGGCAAGACGGCGGGGCGCATTGCCGACCATACGATGCAGTGCAAAATTACATTCGGCGGGAATCTGGCCTCTTCCATTATCTATCGTGAAATGGTTTTGCCGCTTCTTCTGACGGATGCCAGGCTGAGGACGGCAGGCCTTACCGGCCAAAAAGAATATGATATTAAGCAAATCTTTCAGGAGCGTCTGCTTCTGCCCAAGGGCGAGTTCCTATTGAGAGCGGCTGTCCATAAATCTTTTCTTCAACTGCCTTATTTCCATGTTAAAAAGACAAAAAATGAGAAAATCGATTACCCGTTAATCACGGCGGCGGGATTAAAAAAAGATGGTGTAATACGCATTGCATTCAGTGGGCTGGCAGCTTACCCGCTCAGGGACGCAGGAGTGGAAGCCGTTTTGAACGATTCGGCCCTGAGCTTTGAGCAGCGCGCTCAAAAAATCGTATCTGCTTTATCCGGTATCATCCTGAACGATTTGTCCGGCTCGGCGGAATATCGAAAATATGTATTGAAAAACACGATTATCAATGTGCTTGAAGTCATGAAGGATAAGTAAATATGTTCAATTTGATCGGGAAGAACCTCGTGACACTGACTGTCAATGACGAAGTATACGACGTTGTTATACGCCCCTCCGACATTCTGCTGGATACTCTGCGGGATCAACTCGGCCTTACAGGTGCAAAACCGGGCTGTGAAAACGGGGACTGCGGCGCATGTACGGTACTCATCGACGGCTGGCCAATAAAATCCTGCCTCATGCTCACAGCGGAGGCCATTGGCAGACAGATTACGACGGTTGAGGGGCTGAAAAACGCGCCGATTCAAAAGGCATTTATTGAAAAATTTGCCTTTCAATGCGGTTACTGTACCTCCGGCTTTTTGATGATTTGCCATGCCCTGGCCAATATCCATCCCAATCCGTCCGATAGTCTGCCGGAAGGTCTGCGGTGCATCTTTGTCGTCCGCGCCGCTGCCGTCGTCCCATGTCTTGGGTTCCAGAGGGTTTATCATGTACTGGCCGCTCATGAGATCGACAAAGCACCCGCCAAGATTTTCCGCGAGGTCGACGTATTCATGCTCCGGGTCCAGGCACAGGACATTCTTGCCGCTTTCCAGGATGTTGCACAAGAGCAGCTTCAAGAGATAGCTCTTGCCCTGGCCGCTGTTGCCGAGAATGAGGCAGCAGGGATTGGTCTTGTCATCGTCCCGCTTGTCAAGGTCGACGAGGATATTACTGCCGAACTTATCGCGCCCGATATAGAAGCCATGGGCGTCGGTCTTGCCGGAGTAGTTGAAGGGATAGAGGTTGGCGACCGAGCTGGCGGGCAGAACGCGCTCGAACTGAGCCCCGAACACGTTCCATCCACTGGGGCCGACGCAGAGGAAGCCCTGCTGCTGACGGAGCAGGAGCCTGTCCACATTGAGCTTGCTCCGTACCAGTTCCGTCAGCACGTCGGTCTGGAGCAGCTTCAGTTCATCATATTCGTGGGCAATGAGTTCGATATACACCGCGCAGTGGAGGAGTGGCTCGCGGTTGCGGTGCATGGCAGATACCAGCGCGGTCACGTCCTGCAGATTGCTTTCCGCGGTGACTGTCTGCTGAAGGTCGTTGGTATTGGAGCCTGCCATGCGGTTTTTGTTGGCCGCGTTGTGGATGATCGTCTTTTCCTCACTCGGCGTGACCTGCCGGGTGTAGATGCGGAGCGTCACCCCGTCCTTTTCGCCCAGATGCCGCAGGATCGCCTGCTCTTCCGTGGCGGTGGGATATTCCCGCAGCGCCCATACACACCGATAGGTGTTGCCGCAGAGGAAGTGATCCACATTGAATTTGATGATCCCCGGCGAGATCATGTCGAGGAACTCCTTGATCTGCGCTTCCTGCGCCGGGGCCGCGCTTTTTTTACTGTGTTTACCCAATTGGGTTACCTCCTGATCCTTATTCGCCGAGGATGATCCAGCGATCTCCGTCGTTGTCCTCGTATTTTTCTGTCGTGACATTCTGCTCGTAGTAAACGCCGAGGAGCCGTTTGATGCCCTCGCTCTCGCACAGACGCACGGTGAATCCCTGATCTTTGAGAGATTTTTCTATCGTCATCAGGTGAGAGCGCACATCCGTTTCTTTTTCTCTTTTCAGGCGCACGATGATAAGAAACTCACGGGCGGTTGCCATCTGCACCTGCA
>JBFWME010000121.1:0-2870 GCA_050251755.1 Lawsonibacter sp.
CCACCAATGAAGAACTGCAAAAAGCAGCGGATCAACTGGGAGCCATGCTCCGACTCTGACCCGTCCCACCTCGCCAGACGATGGGGAACTATATCAACAAGACGAAGAACAACAAATTAAAACCTCTCCGGCGGGGCTCGAACGAGCCCCGCCGCTTTGACTTTTGGAGGCATTGCCAAACCGCCTCTTGCGTTCTCAAGTCCATAGCACTATAATGAAGTCATGATGAGGCTCAAAGCCTGATCAAATATATCATTTAGGAGACTGCTGTTTGAAAAACAACACCTTGGAGATTGTCGGCTGACCGGGAGGTTTGCTGAACACATCTCGAACCTCCCTGAATTGAATCCATCAATTTTAGGAGGAAAAACCATGCAAAACGAATATACCATCCGTTTGGAAACAACAGGCGATTACCGCGAAGCTGAAAATCTGACGCGCGAGGCGTTTTGGAATGTCTACCGCCCCGGATGTCTGGAGCATTATGTCCTGCACACCTTTCGCGGCAAGCCGGACTTTGTTCCGGAGCTGGATTTCGTGATGGAGCGCCGCGGTAAACTGATCGGCCATGTGATGTATGTCCGCTCTGAGATTCACGCCGATGACGGCAGAACCATTCCCATCATGACCTTCGGCCCCATCAGCATTTCGCCGGAATGGAAACGACAGGGCTACGGCACGATTTTATTGCGCCACTCCATGAACGAGGCCAAAAAGCTGGGCGCGGGCGCGCTGGCCATCACCGGCAACATCGACTTCTACGGTAAGTCCGGTTTCGTGGTGGCAAGCACGAAGAACATCCACTATTTTGCCGAACCAAGGGAAGCTGAAGTTCCCTATTTCCTGATCTGCGAGCTAAGTCCCGGTTTTCTGGACGGCATCTCCGGCACCTACAAGGACCCGGAGGGCTACTTCGTAGATGAAAAAGAAGCCGAAGCCTTCGACGCGCAGTTTCCACCTAAGGAAAAGCTGAAGCTGCCGGGGCAGCTGGTGTAACCCAATTTCATATCACGCGCGAGGAGCGGTCACAGACCGCTCCTCGCTTTTTTAACGAAATTTATATAACTGTTGACAAGAATTTTTTATTGATTTACCCTTATTTTCAAGAGATGACGTCACTCTCCAATCAAAAAAATGGAGTTGAACGAACTATGTATCACGGAAGATTCAAGGGTTTGCACTATGAGGCGGGTTTTAAGTATGGAGCTCTGCTGAAAAGCCACGGGAAAATCATTAGCGGCAGCCCAACTTTTGAGATCACGGACGAGCTGAAAGCCTTCGCAAAGAGCTGTCTGCCGGTCTATCGGGAGTATTATCCCGAAGTTCTGGAAGAGATGCAGGGCATGGCCGACGGTCAGGGCAGCCCGCTTGAGAATATTGCAAATCTGCTGATTCCCATGTACTGCTTTGAGCCGGATCATCACTGCACGGCCTTTGCGGTTGCCGACGGGACGAATATTATACTATGCAAAAACAGTGATTTCCTTGTTAGCCTCGAAAAGCTCTATAGCAACTGCCTCTATGCACTCTCCGGTGCCTACTCGTTCAACGGCAACACCACCGCATTTATCCAGATCGAGGACGGCATGAATGAAAAAGGACTTGCCGCCGCGTTGACCTTCCTCTACCCGCATATCCGAAAGCCGGGACTGAACGCCGGGATGCTGACAAGGTATATCCTGGAGAAATGTGCGACCACCGAGGAAGCAATCAGCGCGCTGAAAAATCTGCCCATCGCCTCCGCGCAGACGATCACCCTTGCCGACAGGAACGGCAAAATTGCCGTAGTCGAATGCAACCCCGCAAAGCTTGAAGTGATCCGGCCGGAGCCGGGCGCGCATTTTGTCGCCGCGGCGAACTGTTTCCATTCCGAAGAGATGAAAGAATACCGCACCCCACCCGATGTGGACAGCTGGCGCGCGGAGGAGCGGTACGAGACGGCGTGGAACGCTTTGGCGCAACATGACGGCGCGTATTCGCTGGATTTCTGTGAGGATGTTCTGTCCGGAAGATACGGCTTTATCTGCCAATACGACCGGAAAACAAACGCAGATACCGTCTGGTCGGCAGTCTACGACGTAAAAAACCGGCGCTTTTACCGCGTGGAGGGTAACCCTTCAAGAAAGCCGTTCAAAGCGGACGCCAGGATGAATTTCTGATGAGACCCTTCCGCTGAATATTACGAAAGGCACGGTCATGGAATCATCACTCCATTTCCGTGCCTTTCGTCTGTTGTAGGCTCTTGAATTTTCCGGTTTGCGGGTCACGGGGTTCAGCCCGTACCAGCTGCCGCGCCGGGCGGCGTTTTGCTCCCGCTGCTTTTTCTTGGAGAGCTTTTCAGAAGGTATAAACTTTTCCATATCTGTGCTCCTTTCATGTCAGTCCGAAGCAGATCATAACAAAACTGCGTCGCAATGTCAAATATCGACCCGGCGGAACGCCACCGTCTGTGCCTTCATGGAGATCTTGCCGACCTCGTAGCCATAGGCCGGCAGCTCTTTCTTAAAGTTCAGAAACGAATGGTCGATGGGAAAGCCGAGAATCTGCTCAATCTCTGCGTAAGTCAGCGTAAAGCTGCCCTCCATCCGTTTCCCGATTGCCTCCCAAAGCGGCTCATATTTGCTCATTCAACTTCCACCTCCGTACACAAAAACAATCCTCTAATTAGTATAGCAATACCGGGCCCAAAATGCAGCAAATACTTTGCCCCAGTATACCAAGCTATGATACACTGTTGGCAGAATCGTTTTTCTGTTGCCGCAACTGCGCAAGCAGCGTCGAGAAAATCCGTCGCCGGTTGTGGTACGATCCTTTTGTAAGGAGGTGAACAGCGTGAATGACAAAACCCTTGCCGTCCAGCGGATGCAGGA